>JBEKKD010000307.1:0-5678 GCA_050010895.1 Armatimonadota bacterium | reverse complement strand
AGGAGTGGAGCTGACATGGAGGTGTTCCCTGCCGCAGTAGGTCTCATCATCCGAGCCCTGGTTGTCAGCGCCCGCTGGGGTGGGCGAGCACGTCGGCTGGCCCTGGAACAGGCCACTGCCACGGCCAACAGCAGCCGAGAGGCAGCGCTGGAAGCGCGGGTGATGGTGCTGGAAGACATGGTGGAGCAGCGGGATGCGCACAACAGGTGCTCGAGTCTCGGCTGCCCACAATACACCATGGGATACCGTCAGAGCAAGGCTGGGGCGGTTCTACGGCGAAGTAACCTCTGCATGATTGGCGCGGGAGGCGTGTCATGGGCCAACTCAGATCGGAAGCGTGGGTGTTCCGCAAGCCGGCGATTGCGCTGCTACTCACGCTGCTGGTATCTGCCGTCGGATACGCCCAGCCGAGTGCTCCGCCCGCCAGCGTCGCAAGCTTTCTCCACAGCCTGGTCGGTGAGTAGATCGGCACCTGTGTCCAGTCCACGGACGGGAAGGCGGCTGACAACAAGTACTTCCATGCCGTCAGCAAGCAGTCCGGCCCTGATACCTATGAGACGGTGTTCGAGTACTACAGACTCGACCGGCAGACCGGTGCCCCGCTCAAGGTCGGCGCGGCGATCATCACCACCAGGATCGCCTCCGATCAGACGGCGACGAACACCATCACCGGCCATGGGCAGGTGCTGCTCGATCCCAAGACCTCGAAGCCGGAGCAGCACGATCTCTCCGAGGTGCTGCGCGTCTCTCCCTCCGGCGGCCTGGAGGGCACTGGCAGTGGCAGCATCAAGGTGAGCGGCATGCCCCTGGGCCTGGGCAAGCACGGCACGGTGCAGGATTACCGCAGCACCTGGTCGCAGAGCAACGGCGTTCTGAGAATGAGCGAGCATCTCAACGTCAAGTTCAAGGTGCTATTCGTCAGCAAGAGATTCACGATCATCGCCGACTACACCGCGCGGCATGGAAGCGACATCGTCGGACTGATGAAAAGCGCGGCCGCCAAGGTGAACCGTGTGGGCGCCGCGTCGCCGCGCTAGTTCGCGCGAACTCTCTCCATGTGAGTGCACCCTTTCTGGTGCCAGATGGGCCGCAACGACAGGTCTTGTTTGTGGAGGCGAAAGGCGGCCTCCGCGTGGGTGAGTTGCATGTAGGCTTGCTGCACGTAGCCATACCAGTCTCAGGCCGGAGGACGCTCTGGAGCCGATGGGATGGGCTCCGGCTCCCCTTCTCCCCCTGGGCTTCAGACGGCTTCTTCCTCCTTGTCCGCCGCGTGCCAGGTTGGCCTCAGGCGATGTGGGGGCATCCCCGCTCCTACCGCGTGACCAACGCATTCGGAGATTCGCGACGCACGCCTCGTGGCGCACCCCAGCCCTCTAGCAGCTTCGAGAGCATGACCCAGAGCGTCCGAAAGGCAGCAGTGAACTGGCGACGTCGCCTCTTGCTTCCACCGGATCGGTTGAGCTCGACAGCCAGTTGGCTCTCCGCCGCCAGCACGCGCGCCGCGAGCACAATCTTTGGCAGCAGCAACGCCCGGCCGAACCGGAGCGCGTAGCGAAAGAGCTCCCAGACAGCACCCAGGACGCAGCCGATCGTGAGCAAGAAGGAGTAGGCATAGGCACTCGTGAGAGGGAGGATAACAGGCAATCAGCGGTGAAGCAGACCCCCCTGGAGCGCCCGGATGAGATTTCTAGGGTGCGCACGGAGAGGTTCTGGACCTATGCAACCAGAGACCAAGCAGTTGGGAGAAATGCTGATCGCGGCGGGCCTCATCACCCCGGCCCAGTTCCAGGATGCCGTCCGCCACCAGCGCATCGCCGGGGGTAAAGGGGCGCTCGTAACAGGGGCCTTGCAAACCGCGATTTTCAACAGCGCCAACTTCTCCAGCATCGCCACCGACGAGAAGGGCGTCATTCAAGTATTCAATGTCGGCGCCGAGCGTATGCTGGGCTACGTGGCCGCCGAAGTGCTGGACAAGATCACCCCGGCCGACATTTCCGATCCGCAGGAAGTGATCGCGCGCGCCAGAGCATTGAGCCTCGAGCTGGGAACCACGATCACGCCGGGCTTCGAGGCATTGGTCTTCAAGGCTTCCCGCGGGATCGAGGACATCTACGAGCTGACCTACATCCGCAAGGACGGCAGCCGCTTTCCGGCGGTTGTTTCGGTCACGGCGCTGCGCGACGCTCAAGGCGCAATCATCGGCTACCTGTTGATTGGCACCGATAACACCGCGCGCAAGCAGGTAGAAGATGAACTGCGGTGGACCGAGGAAAGCTTCCGGCTGATGGTAGAGAGTGTGACCGACTACGCCATTGTCATGCTGGACCCTGATGGGCGCGTGGTGAGCTGGAATGCCGGAGCGGAGCGGATCAGGGGTTATTGCGCGGAAGAGATCCTCGGCCAGCACTTCTCACGGTTTTATACCAGTGAAGACATCAAAGGCGGCAAGCCCCAGCGTGACCTGGACGAGGCGGCGGCCAAGGGACGATTCAAGGACGAGGGATGGCGGGTGCGCAGGGACGGATCAACCTTCTGGGCGAACGTGGTCTTCACGGCGATCCGGGATCAGTTCGGCAATCTGCGCGGCTTCGCCAAATTGACCCGAGACCTGACCGAGCGCAGGCAGGTCGAAGCAACCATGGCAAACGCCAAGTCCGCGGCGGAGAAAGCCAACCTTGCGAAATCGGAGTTTCTCTCCAGCATGAGCCATGAGCTGCGCAGCCCGCTCAATGCGATCCTCGGCTTCGCCCAACTGATGAAATCCGATTCCCCGCCGCCAACGCCCTCCCAGCAGGCAAGCATTGACCAGATTCTTCAGGGGGGATGGTATCTGCTGGAACTGATCAACGAGATCCTCGATCTCGCGATGGTCGAGTCCGGGAAGCTGGTGCTATCGCTGGAACCGGTGTCGCTGGCCGAAGTCATGCTCGACTGCCAGACCATGTTCGAACCGCAGGCGCAAGCGCGTGGCATCAGCATGACCTTTCCCCAGTTCGACATCCCTTGGTTTGTCAATGCCGATCGGACCCGGATGAAGCAGGTTCTCATCAACCTTCTTTCCAACGCGATCAAGTACAATCGGGGGTGGGGAACGGTGGTCGTGGACTGCACCGCGAGCGCCCCGGAACGCATTCGCATCAGCGTCAAGGACACCGGCGAGGGATTGCCTCCGGAAAAGCTGGCGCAGCTTTTCCAGCCGTTCAACCGTCTCGGACAAGCGGGCAGCGCCGAACAAGGCACAGGCATCGGCCTGGTGGTATCCAAGCGACTGGTAGAACTGATGCATGGCGTAATCGGCGTGGAAAGCGCCGTCGGGGTGGGAAGCGTGTTCTGGATCGAACTGGTTTCGGATGTTGCGCCACAACCTGCAGCTGGAGGAGCCGAACCCTCAGCAGTTGCGCCACCGCAATTGCCGAACAGCGCGCGGCTGCGCACCCTGCTCTATGTAGAGGACAACCCGGCTAACCTGCAGCTGGTCGAGCAACTCATCGCGCGGCGCTCCGATATGCGCCTGCTGAGCGCGGGGGACGGGAATCTGGGCATCGAGATTGCGCGCACCTCGCAGCCGGATGTGATCCTGATGGACATCGGTTTGCCTGGCATCAGCGGTGTCGAAGCCCTGAGAATCCTGCGCCAAGACCCGGCAACGGCGCGCATCCCCGTCGTGGCCATCAGCGCCAATGCAATACCACGCGACATTGAGAAGGGCCTGGAGGCTGGGTTCTTCCGATATCTCACCAAGCCCATCAAGGTCGATGAGTTCATGGACGCGCTGAACGTGGCGCTGGCATCTGCAGAGAAAACGAATGAGTCAGTGCGAGTACTGCCGGGCGACCAATACGTCTATACCGGTAGGGCCGGGGCGGAGGCCGGCGCGACCGGGGCCCTAACATCGGAAGTCCTGGCGGCCTTGCCCGCGGAGCTGATTTGCCGGATGCGTGAAGCAGCGATGAATGCCGACCTCGACCAACTGCTGACGTTGACCGATGAAGTCGAGCGCTGCGACAGTCACAGTGCGCAAAGGCTGCGGCAGTTCCTGGACGCATTTGATTACCAGGGCCTGCTAGATGTACTGCAGTCTGGAGCAAGAACGTAATGGAGAACGCGACGGTTCATCAACCTGTTCCGAGCATTATTGTCGTTGACGATACTCCTGCAAACCTGCACCTCCTGACGGGGATGCTCAAGAAGCGGGGGTACAAAGTCAGGCCCGTTTCCAGCGGAAAGTTTGCCCTCCAAACGGCCAAGCATGACCCCCCCGACCTGATTCTCCTTGACATCATCATGCCGGAGATGGATGGCTATGAAGTATGTGAGTGCCTGACAGCGGATGAGCAGCTGTCGGGAATTCCTGTGATCTTCATTAGCGCGCTCAACGAAACCATGGACAAGGTCAAGGCCTTCAAGGTCGGTGGCGTCGACTACGTGACGAAGCCATTTCAGTTTGAAGAGGTCCAGGCGCGGGTGGCGACCCACCTGGAACTCCGCCGACAGAAACGCTTGCTACAGGAAAGCAACGCACAACTTCGCAAGCTCGAGGAACTTCGGGATAACCTTGTGCATATGTTAGTGCACGACATGCGAACGCCGCTAACGGCCAGCTACGGCTTCCTGCAAATGCTGGAGATGCTCGAGGGAGAGAGCCTGTCAGATCAGGGGCGGCAGTTCGTCCAGACGGCACTCGCTTCTAGCGAGGACCTGTTGGAGATGGTGAGTTCGCTCCTGGACGTAAGTAAGATGGAAGCTGGAGAGATGAAGCTCAACCTGGCGCAGTGTGAGCTTCTCACGATGGCGAGAGATGCCCTCGCTAAGGCGGAGCCCCTTAGGGGCGACCGACAGCTCATACTGAGTGGCACCGACGAACCGGTGGCGGTCATGGCCGACGCCGAGATGATAGCCCGCGTGTTCCAGAACCTGCTGAGCAATGCCCTGAAGTTCACGCCAGACGATGGTCAGGTCACCGTAAGCGTTGAATCCAGCGCTGATGCAGCGCGCGTCCTCGTGCAGGACACGGGTCCGGGGATCCCACCCGAGTACCGGGAGAGGATCTTCGAGAAGTTCGGTCAGGTCGAGAATCCTGCAAACAAGCAGAGGTACTCCACGGGTATCGGCCTCGCGTTCTGCAAGCTCGCCGTCGAGGCCCATGGCGGCCAGGTGGGAGTGGACAGCGAGGAGGGCAGAGGAAGCACGTTCTGGTTCGCCCTGCCCGTAGCGTTCCGGAATCGATCTAGGGGTCTACTCGGCTGTTGTCCCCCCGAAAAATGCTATCCGGGTGCTTAACGGGGCGAAGGTAGTCCGGTTGCGACCCAGTGCCCATGTTAAATGGCGATGGGACACCGCTGAGCGCGTGTTGTCCAGAAACTCATCTGGCTTCCACGATCCCCGTGCAGCCTCTCTCGTGGTATCCTCGGCACTCGCTGATACCTGTCCCCCCGAAAAATACTATCCAGAGCTTCCAGGAGCTTCATTTCGCTGCGGCTCACCCGGTATCCTACTCATCTAATGCGGTCAAGCCCCTCCGGGCACATTTTGGACCTCATTTCAGAGCTCTACGTTGTGTCACCGGTCGGTTCAAAACCAGCCACTTGTGGTCGGTTCAAAACCAGCCAGTCAGTTATCCTTCTTCGCCTTGGTGTTTTCCTGCTTGGGCGAGGGTCTCGTCGCTGCTTCTTGGGGTG
>JBEKKD010000306.1:0-8630 GCA_050010895.1 Armatimonadota bacterium | reverse complement strand
GATTCCCCGGCAAGGAGCCGGCCGGGGAATCTCCTTCTGTTGCGTACCCTCCAAGAGTGAACGGATCTGTAACTTCAAAGCTGAACACTCCTCACCGGATATAGGTAGCCACGACGTGGCCGGCATGCTCAATGGTGATCTGCTCAGTGACGCCGCCGGACGCGGGGACCGGTTGGACCGCACCGCTTCAGGCTCGCGACAGGAGCCAGGGCGCGGTCGCCGTGGCGACCGCTCAGAAGACCCCATTGCCCGGCAACTCCGCTACCTGCTGGCACAGGTCCTCCGCGCTCATGTGCGTGTAGCGCTGGGTGGTAGTGACGCTGGAGTGGCCCAGTAGCTCCTGCACTGCGGGCAGGTTGGGCCGAGAGCGGAGGGCGTGTGTGGCGAAGGTGTGGTAGGAGCACCGCGGAGTCTAGCGTCTAGGCGTATTGGGCCGATAACTGTGTCGTATGGGCCCACCGCGCGGGGGCGCCACACCTATGTCCTGGCCGCCGATCTGGGCGCAGCCGCCCGCTTCTTGGCATTCTCGCTGGCATCGGCCCCAGACGACACATCTGCTTGTCATCCGGCCGGAGGCCGGCGGGCCACGTCATACACAGGTGACCCTGGGCCGATGAGCGCGGGTGCAAGGGGGGAACTGCCGGCGCAGCGCATGCCCCGGGCTGGGTACTGACGGGACGCGGAGGTAGTGCGACGATGGTTGGACCAGACAGGTTTCCCGGGCTCCCAGGGCGTACCCTATCTGGGAGTGCGAGTATGGCGTCAGGACGCGGATCTGCCGACGCCCCCCCCGATGCTGCCGGGAACCCACGCCTGGCCCTGTCTGGTTCCCCTCTTCCATCGGTCCGGGGCTGGTGCGACTATCAGGTAAGGTGGCGAACGGTGAGAGACACAGGCATCGATGTCATCGGCGGCGTCCCGGGGGGGACGCACTTCTGCCAGTTTTACCAGGACAAGCAGGACCTGATCGACGTCCTGGTACCCTACTTCGCAGCCGGCCTGAAGCAGAACGAATTCTGCATGTGGGTCACATCCGAGCCGCTCGGGGTGGACGAGGCGAAGGCGGCACTGACGAAGGTGATGGGGGACTTAGAGCCGTACGTCCGCTCGGGGCAACTCGAGATCCTGAGCTACAGCGAGTGGTATACCGCCGCCGGGAGCTTCGAGGCCGACCGCGTCTTGCAGGGATGGGTGGACAAGCTGGCCGCCGCGCAGCAGCGAGGCTTCGACGGGCTCCGGCTGACCGGGAATACCTTCTGGCTGGAGCAGCCCGAGTGGCGGGATTTCACTGACTACGAGGCCATGGTCAACAGCGTCATCGGCCAGTACAAGATGCTGGCCATGTGCACCTATTCCCTGGCGAAGTGCGGCGCCCCCGAACTCCTCGATGTAATGAGCAACCACGCCTTCGCGCTCATCAAGCGTGAAGGCGCCTGGCAGATCATCGAGAGCGCCGAACGCCGGAAGACAGAGCAGGCGCTGCGGGAAAGCGAGGGACGCTATAGTTCCCTGTTCGAGAACATGCTTGACGGGTACGCCTACTGCCGGATGCTCTATGATAACGGGACACCTCAGGACTTCCTCTACCTCGACGTGAACAGTGCCTTCGAGAGGTTGACCGGACTGAAGGGCGTTGCCGGGAAGAAGGTCAGCGAGGTCATCCCGGGCATTCGGGAAGCGAATCCGGAGTTGTTCCAGGTCTGCGGCAGGGTGGCGCGGAGCGGTAGACCGGAGCGGTTCGAGACGTACCTCGACTCGTTGGGGCTCTGGTTCTCGGTTGCGGTCTACAGCCCTGCGGAAGAGCACTTCGTCGCAGTCTTCGAAAACATCACCGAGCGCAAACAGGCCGAAGAGAGAACCAGGCTGCAGAACGCGGTTCTGGCCAGCATCAACAAGGCCTTCGAGGGTGCGCTGGCGGATGAGACGGAGGCGGAGTTGGGGCGGACCTGCCTGAGGGTGGCCGAGGAAGTCACCGGCAGCAAGTTCGGGTTCATCGGAGAGATCGGTCCTGACGGCCTGCTCCACGACGTCGCCATCAGCGATCCCGGCTGGGAACTCTGCACGATGTACGACAAGACGGGGCATCGCAGGCCGCCGGGAGACTTCACAATACACGGCCTGTACGGCCGAGTGGTGAATGATGGAAGGAGTCTCCTCACCAACGCCCCGGCCCAGCACCCTGACAGCATTGGCACACCGGAAGGGCATCCAGGCCTCACGGCATTCCTGGGCGTGCCGCTGGTGCGCGAGGGGCGGACCATCGGCATGATCGTCGTCGGCAACCGCGAGGGAGGCTACCGCCCGGAGGACCAGGAGGCGCTGGAGGCGCTGGCGCCGGCCGTGGTGGAAGCCTTTCTGCGCAAGCGGGCGGAGGATGAGATCAGGCGCAACGAAGCAAGACTGGAGAGCCTTCTGAGGGTGTCTCAGCATCCCGCGGGCTCGATCCAGGAGCTTCTGGACTTCGCTCTCGACGAGGCCATTGTCCTCACCGGCAGCAAGATCGGCTATATCTACCACTACGACGATACCAAGGAGGAGTTCACCCTCAATACCTGGTCCAACGATGTCATGAAGCAGTGTACTATCGTTGAGCAGCAGACCCGCTACCAACTCGAGAAGACCGGCATCTGGGGGGAGGCCGTGCGGCAGGCCAGACCAATCATCGTCAACGACTTCCAGGCACCGCACCCGCTCAAGAAGGGGTATCCCGATGGCCACGCCCCACTTCACAGATACATGACGGTTCCCATCTTCTCCGACGGTCGCATCGTGGGAGTTGTCGGCGTGGCGAACAAAGACACGGACTACAACAGCGCAGATGTGCGCCAGCTTATCTTGCTCATGGAGTCGGTCTGGATGATCACCGCGCGCAAGCGAGCGGAGGAAGCGCTCCTCGCGGCCGAGCGCGAGCGCGCCGGGATCGCCGAACGGATGACGGCCGAGATCAACCACCGCATGAAGAACAATCTCATGCTTCTCTCCGGCGTGCTCGAAATGCAGGCCTCCGCTCTCCCTGCTGACAGCGGAGCGGCCGCAGCCATCCAGAGCGCCATCTCTCGCATCTCGTCGCTCTCGGCGGTGCACGAACAGCTCTACCGAGAGCAGCCCGGCGCCATCGAGTTGCGCGATCTTGTGCGCCGGATCGGGGAGATCGATGCGCAGGCCCTGGCCTCACAGGGAGTCGCGCTCTCAGTCACGGGCGGCCCCTGCTACGTGACCGCGAAGCTCGGCAGCACCATCGCCATACTCGTGAACGAACTCATCACGAACGCGGTGAAGTATGGTGCTCCAGGCGACGATGGGAGGCTACAGGTTCGAGTCGAGTTGGCAGCGGCGGAAGATGGGATGCTCCTCGGTGTCTGGAACTCCGGCAACTCGCTGCCAGCCGGCTTCGACCCGCAGCGGCAGGCGGGTCTGGGCCTGAGCCTGGTTCAGTCTGTCATCTCACAGCAGTTGGGCGGCTCCTTCGCTATCCATGCCCATGGAGGCGGCACGCTCGCGCAGATCAGACTTCCCGAGAAGGCCTTGTCTTCCTCGTTCGCTGTAGCCGAGCAGACGATTCCAGGTCCGGAGACGTCATGATGCTCGCACCCCCGAACGCCGGCGGCCGGAGTGTTGTGTCTGAATCTGGGGCGGCCTGTCTGCATTTCGCCCGTGTTTCGTTGAGTGGAATCCACCACGTTATGGCAGATACCTCCGGAGCGGAGTAGCAGCGAACACCGCAACGGGCAAACTCGACGCGGGTACAGTGATGCAAGGAAGCGTCTTAATCGCAGAAGATGAGTGGATCACCGCTGCCGTGTTGAGCCGCCAAGTGCGGTCCCATGGTTACGAAGTGATTGGCCCGGTTGGCACCGGGACCGCGACACTCGATTCGTGTCGCCGCCAGCTACCGGATGTGGTGCTGATGGACATCCAGATGCCGGAGATGGACGGGCTCACCGCGACTAGGGCGCTGATGACAAGCTGCCCTGTGCCGGTGATCGTGGTGACCGGGAACGCATCGCTGAAGCGCCAGGCAGCGGAAGCGGGAGCGATGGACTATCTGATGAAGCCGGTGCTGCCCCGCCACCTCCCCGAGGTCATCGCCCGCGCCCGCGAGCGGTTCGGCCGCTATCAGCAGGTCCGGGAGGGCGCCGCCTCCGACGAAGACGCGCTGGCGATCTGGGTCGTGGTGCAGGCGGCGGTGGGCATGCTCGTGGAGCAGGCTGCCGTCTCTGAGCCAGTGGCGTTCGAGCGGCTGCGCGGGCGAGCATCGACGTCGGAGCGTACCCTCCGAGCGGAAGCGCAGGCGGTGTTCGACGCTGCGGATGAGGGTGGGCCGGCTGGCTGATCGAGACTGGCAGTGAAGAGGGGAGCAAAGCGCGGTCCACACTAACCTCCGGCTAGGACGCGCGGCGATTCGCCGGCAGGTCGGCCACCTGGGCCTGCAGGTCCTCGACCTCGAGATGGGTGTAGCGCTGGGTGGTGGTCACCCAGGCGTGGCCAAGTAACTCCTGCACCGCCCGCAGATTGGGCCGGGCGCGCAGGGCGTGGGTGGCGAAGGTGTGGCGCAACAGGTGCGGGCCGGAGCGATCAGTGATGCCGGCCGCCCGCAGATACCGATTCACCAGCAGCGCAATGCCGCGGACGGAGAAGCGGTCCCCGTTGCGATTCAGGAACAGCGCCGGCCCCGCATCCTCGCGATCGGCGAAATAGGCCAGCAGCGCGTCGGCCGCGGAGCGGTTGATGGGCAGCCGATGAAGCCGTCGCCCCTTGCCCACTACCTGGAGCGCGCCCCAGCCCTCCGCGGGCAGGCGCACATCTTCACGACTCAGGGCGCAGAGCTCCCCCACCCGCAGGCCGGTGTTGTAGAGTAGCATCAGGATGGCGCAGTCGCGTCGGCCCGTGGGCGTGGCAGTGTCAGGCAGCGACAGCAAGCGCTGGACCTCCTCGACGGTGAGATGCTTGGGCGCCAGGGGCGGGCCCAGGCGGATGGAGCGAAGCGCCTGCGCGGGGTTCGTCTCCAGTTGACCTTCCTCGACCAGGAAGCGACAGAACGACCGCACCGCGGCGATGGCGCGGTTGATGCTGGATGGCGACCGGCCGGCCTGCTGCTGGCGGCGGAAGCACTCCCGCAGGTCCGATGGCCGGACCTGATCCAGCGGCATAGGTAGTGCTGCCAGCACCACCTCCAGGTCCATGCGATACGACCGCATCGAGTGCTGTGAGCGACCTTCGAGTGCCAGGGCTCCCAGGAACTCCTCCAGCTCACGCTGGTTTGACTCCCGATCCTGCCGCTGCTTTCTCGCCATCCTCGCCTCCTATCCGGCTTCGGCCGTGCTTCCGATAAGATCATTGAAAGGATGTTGGCCAGCAAAGTCCAGATAACTCTTCGGCCGGCAAGGCCGGCATGACGCCGTCGGAACCGTCCGGGATTCAGTGGCGGGCGGGGTGGCGGTGAGAATCGCGCGCCACGTGGGCCCACAAGCCGCGTGCGATCTCCTCTCCTCAGCCGTGTTCTCGTTAGAATCAGCGCACGTCGGGGCATTCCCGCCGCAGTTCGCCGGAAATGGCGCACGACGTTGGCTTAACCCATATATCTCACGATAACCCATATATCTCACGAGCTTACGATGAGTGAGGAGGAGATTGTGGGGCGCGTCAAGAAGCATATCTGCACTCCTGGTAGTGCACGAGGTGCTTGGTATGAGCAAGTGGTTGCGCAAGACCCTTCCCTTGACCGTAGATATGCGGTTCGCCGAACGGTATGCGAGTGCCTGGCAGGGGAATCCGGTGCCGGAGTGGCTGGCCTCGCAGCCCTCCCTGCTCCAGGCGCATTGCCAGACCGACCGGCGGGACATGGTCACTCCCTACAACACCCACTATGTGGCGGACGCGAAGGGCCTGAGCGCCTATGGGGGCATGTCCCTGTTCATCGCCTTCACCCAGAAGCTGGGGCTGGGAGCGACGCTCGCCCGGCACCTGCGGTTCGCGAAGCGCCAGAGCGTCTACAGCCCTACCCAGCTGGGGGAGTGCCTGGTGGATGCCATCGCGTGTGGGATCTCCCGCATCGAGAACACCAATCTCTTGAAGGACGACCCCCTGCTGGCCGGCGCGCGGGGACTGGCGAGCTTTCCGGATCACGCCACCGTGCACCGCTATATCAGCGCCTTCACCCGCGAGCAGGTGACGCAGCTGCAGGCGGCGGCAGAGACGCTCTTTGAGAAAGCCAACCGCCCCGCGAAGCGGACGCGGGTGACCGTGGACTTCGATGCCACGGACGCCGTGGTCTACGGACAGCAAGAAGAGGCCGCCTTCGGACACAAGAACGCGCGGGCGGGACATCGCGAGTATCAGATCGAGACCTGCTTTCTTGGCTCCAGCAAGGATGTGGTGCACCATCAGGTGCGCCCGGGCAATGTCAACTCGGGCCCGGGCTTTCCGGTCTTCCTGGAGGAGAGCCTGGCGCGGCTGCCCGAGGGGATGGTGGTGGGGCTGCTGCGGGCGGATGCGGCCTACTTCTCGGTGGAGAACGTGCGGGCGCTGGACGCGCAGCCCTTCGGCTATCTGGTGGGCTGCACCGCCTATCGCTTCCTGCTGGAGAAAGCCTATGCCCACGGCCGCTGGCAGCGGATCAGCCCGGAGGAGGAAGTCTGCAGTCTCCAGTACGCCTTCCATGATGGCGTCCCGCGCCGGGTGCTGGTGGCCCGCCATCCCGACCCCAAGCAGACCAAGCCCAAGCAGAACGGGCAGCCCGTGCTCGTGCGCGTGGAGGCCTGTGCGCGGGAGAGCTACACGCACTTTGCCTGTGTGGTCTCGGATCGGCTCGCCCACCTCAGCAACAACCGGCTCTGGCAGAGCTACGCGGGGCGCTCCAACCTGGAGAATGCGATCACAGAGAGCAAGCTGGGCTTCGGGCTGGAGGCGCTGCCCTCGAAGCGGTTTGCTGCGAATCAAGCCTATGCGGCCTTCGTCTTCCTGGCCTACAATCTGGTGAACTGGTTCAAGCGCCACGCCTTCGGAGACGACCCGCTGGGGCGCCGGCAGATCAAAGCCCTCCGGCAGTGGGTGCTGTGCGTGCCGGCTGTGGTGGAGCGAGGGGCCGACCACTGGCGCATCCGGCTCCCAGAAGGGCATCCCAGTCTGCCCCTGTTCGCGCGCATCCAGGCCTTTCTTGCGCAGGGGAAGCCAGTCGTCACCTGAGCCTCCAGGGGAGGCGCTGCACATCGACAACGAGGCCTGCTGAGAGCGGGCGGACCGGCCGCACGGGCCGGTCGCGTCCTGACAGGAGGCGATCCGTGGAGAAGGGCTCGCGGAGGCCCCGGCCAAGGCCGTGCCGCTCCGGAAAGCGTCCCTCCAGCAGGCCAGGCGAGGCGGACGGGGGCTTTCACGCCCCGCACTCCGCCACTGATGCTGTCCGTAAGGCTCATTCATGAGAGATGTCGGCTAAGGGCCGCGCTCAGGGGCGAGGTGCTGGTACGGCCGCGGCGCTACTGCTGGCGGGCGTCGTGTTGCGGGCGGACGGATATCCGACGCTTCCGTCCTCGTCCCGCAGGCGCTCCTGTAGTGTCGTGACCTGCGTGCCGGGATTGCTAGACTCCTGACAACGACACATAGCAGCAACGGCACGCGCCCCGGTCGTGACGGCCCAAGTTATGGTATGATGCGCTCACCTTCAGGCAATCCTCGCGTGGCGGCCGCGCAACGTCCACCCAAGACGTCAGGGGCTTGACGCCATGGCTGGCACACTGCACTCCGGTCACAACCTGGGTAGCCAAGGGCGAGGCGCCGCGGACGGAAGGGGAACATGAGTCAGAGTCACGATGAGATCGCTGAGCTGATTGCCGCGCAAGAAAGGCTGGAGCGCCGGTTGGTACGGCCGGACGGACAAGCACTGCGCACTCCGGTGTCCGCGGAGACCCACACGCCCCCTTACGAGATGCACCGCTACTACGCTCGCCGACCACACAGCGTGTTTCGGCGGTTGCTGCAGCACTATTCAGTGCCAGGTCAGATTGTGCTAGACCCGTTTTGTGGTGGCGGCGTCACAGTGATCGAGGGACTGCGCCTGCGCCGGAAGGTCATCGGGGTTGACTACAACCCTATGGCCATCCTAGTCTCCCGGCTCAGCGTGACGCCCGAGCCGGTCACTGATTTCAACGCCACCTTCGCGAAACTCTCCAGCACCATCGCCGCCCAAATGATGGCGATGTACCGCACGGATTGTCCGGTGTGCGGTAACAAAGAAGCTTTCGCAGAGTGGTATGAGTGGAGCACTCGGGTGCGGTGTCCTCACTGCCGCCGCATCATCACCCTCGCAACGGCAATGAAGCCGCGCGGTACTAATGAGTACGAGTGTCCAAACTGCCACGAAGGCTTTGTCCGCACCGGGCTCACACGTCTGCAGGAGACTATCACGCGGATCAAGTGGAACTGCCGCAAGTGCAAGCACGTCGGTCAGAAGCGGCCGGATAGGAGTGATCTCCGTCTAGCAAGGTCATTCGACGTGGAGTTCCCGGCCATAGTCGCTATACACAGCGTCATAAGTAATGACGCATTATGGGAAAGATATGGTAGTACTGATGCATGAAAGCGCTCACCATTTCGGATGCCGACATGATCGTATTGGGACTGCAAGATGAGATCCG
>JBEKKD010000305.1:0-5694 GCA_050010895.1 Armatimonadota bacterium | reverse complement strand
GGCCGAATCCAGGCGCTTGCCGACGTTGGCGAGGTGGCCGGCGAAGACGCGCAGACGCTTGTACAGCTCCTGGCCGAGGTCACTGACCTTCTGGGCGCTTTCCGCGATCTGCTCCTGCCGCCATCCGTAGGCGACCGCGCGCAGCAGCGCGATGAGGCTGGTGGGGCTGGCGAGGAGCACCTTCTTCTGCAAGCCGTCCTCGATCAGGCTCGGGTCGTGGTCGGCGGCGGCGTGGAGGAACGACTCGCCCGGCACGAACATGACCACGAACTCCGGCGTCGAGCTGAACTGGTCCCAGTAGCTCTTCTGCGCCAGCGAGTTCATGTGATCGCGCATCTGCTGGCAGTGCTTCGCCAGGAAGAGCTTGCGGGCGCCATCGTCCGTGGCCTCGATGGCGCTGAGGTATCCGTCGAGCGCGCACTTCGCGTCGATGACGACCTGCCGGCCGGCGGGAAGATTCACGATCATGTCCGGCCGCAGCCGCCCGCCGTCGGACTGCACGGTCTGCTGCTCGACGTAATCGCAGTGCTCGCTCAGCCCGGCGAGTTCGACCACGCGGTGCAGCGTCAGCTCTCCCCAGCGGCCGCGCACCTGTGGCTGGCGCAGCGCGCTCACCAGGCTGTTGGTCTCGCGCTGAAGCTGCTGCTCGCTCACCAGCAGGCTCTTGAGCTGCTGATCGAGACTGCCGTAAGTCTGTCGGTACGCGTTCTCGATGGCCTTGATCTGGTCTTCGTAGCGCTTCAGCGTATCCTTCACCGGCTCGAGCGTCTGCTGCGCTCGCTGAACGAAGGCCTCGCTGTTCTGGCGGAGCGCGTCGGAGGAGATGGCCTTGAACGTGTCGCCAAGCTGCCGCTTCGCCTCTTCGACCAGCGCGGCCTCGGATTGCAGTTGCTTCTCCGTCTCCTGGAGCCGAGTCTGGGCCTCTATGCGCTGATCGCGCTCGGCCTGGGCCTCTGCCTGAGCAGCGGCCTGCGCGGCGGCCTGAGCGGCGAGAGATCGATCTCGTTCGGCCTGCATGAGTCGCTGGGCGCGCGAGCTACTCCACAGCCACGCGATAACACCTCCGACCGCGATGCCGATGATGAGCAAAAGGATTTGCATGACCGATAGCCCCTCCGACCAGGTTGTACGTCGATTGGTGACATTCTACGGGGTTTGACCTCTCGTCGCAATGGCAGCACAGGATCTGGCAACAGCAGGTGGCTGTGCCGCCTGGTTTCGGGATTGGAAATCCCGAACCACCAAGGGCGGAAGGACCAGCCCGACACCGCGGCTAATCCCGCGCGGCACATCCGCTTCCCGGGAGTCGCGCCATGTATGTCGTCGATGCGCACTGCCATCTGCCGGACGGCTTCACTGCCAAAGACCTGGAGTTCGCGTTCTCGCTCGGGTTCATGGATCAGACCTGGGCGTTGTCCGCGCCGCTGACACACTGGACCGGAACGCGCGACAACGACGAGACATTGCTCGAACTGGCCCGCGACTTCCCCGGCAAGCTGATCCCCTTCGGCTACCTGCACCTGGCGAAAGGCCCGGACTGGGTGGATCGCCAGAAGGAGCGCGGCTTCGCCGGACTGAAGGCGCACACGCCGCCGCGGCCCTGGGACGACGACTCGTTCTTTCCGATCTACGAGCGCGCCGAGAAACTCGGCATGCCCATCCTCTTCCACACCGGCCAGGCCTGGACGGACACGCTCGATCACTACCCCTATGCCAGCAGCCAGCGCTCGCGCTCGACCGATTGGATGCACGTCGAGCGGCTGGACGTGGTGATCAAGACCTTCCAATCGCTGACGGTGATCGCCGCGCACTTCGGCTGGCCGCACTGCGATGCCGCGATGGGGATGGCGATGACCCACCCGAACTTCTACCTCGACACCAGCGGCTATCTCGGCGTCATCTTCGACTCGGTCACCAGGGGGATGACGACCTATGGCATCGCGCACAAGATCCTCATCGGCAGCGACATCATGCTGAGCACGCCACCCGAGGGCCGCAAGGAGCAGATTCGCGTCTGGCAGGAGCGGGTGCTCTTCTGGAAGCACTACTTCACGAACTTCTTTCCCGCGCCGGGCGGCCTGACGCAGCCTCAATTGCCCAGCGCGGGCGAGCTGGCCGCGGGCGAGAACGCCAGGAGGATACTCGGCGGGTAGGGGCCCCTCTTTTGTCATTGCGAGGGAGGCAGTCCGCCGAAGGCGGACCACGACACCGGCTGCGGCTGCGCAGCAACGCAGCCGCCGATGTGGCAATCTCGTCGTTTCCCTTCCCCGGCATCCGCTACTTCCGCCCGGCGACCGTCTCCTTCACGATCTCGTCGATGGCCTCGATCTTCTCCTTCGGCAGCGGCTCCGGCTGGTGCTCGGCGAGGATCTTCTGCGCTTTCGCGCGCGCC
The DNA here is from genome assembly GCA_050010895.1 of Armatimonadota bacterium. Taxonomy (GTDB): domain Bacteria; phylum Armatimonadota; class Hebobacteria; order Hebobacterales; family Hebobacteraceae; genus JBEKKD01. Next base: position 3,302 of record JBEKKD010000305.1, on the reverse strand, counting down.
TTCTCGACCAGATCGTCGTGGGTGAGCGCGTCCTCGGAGTGGAAGGCGAGCCGCTCGAAGATGTGGTCGAGCCAGAACTCCCTACGGAACCGCTCCGCCGTTGACGGATGGCCGAGGAAATGCCCGCCGGGGCCGACCTCGCAGATGGCGTCCACAGCCCAGCCCAGATCGTCCACCTCGAACCCTTCCAGCATTCGCTTCACATAGCCGATGATCTCGTTGTCGATGACGACCTGAACGGGGGAGAACGTCGTCGAGCCGAGCTGGCCCACCGTTCCGATGCCGCTCGCGCCGCACAGGATCGGGAAGAGGATACTGAGCGCCTTCTCGATGCCGGACTGGGTGCCGACGAAGGAGGCATCGGTCTTTCCGCCGTGACAGCCGCCGGGCCGGCAGTAGAACTCGTTCAGCATCTGGTTGGCGGCGGCGACGAGCGGGAGCCGGTCAGCGCCGGAGTACGGAAAGCTGCCGCCGCGCATGTCGCAGTAGGTCGGCGTGATGTCGAGGCCGAGCATGGCGTTGGGATCGATGGCATACCCGAGCACGACGGCGCTCATCGACTCCGCCAGCCCTTGCGCCAGAGCGCCGCCCCCGGAGGCGGGCGCGGTGGCGCCGGCATTCGGCATGGTATCGACGGTCTGGGGCAGGCCGAGCTTCACCGACTCCATGAAGACCTCGGCCATGTTGTGGTCCATGCAGAGCGGCGATCGGACCTCGGCGTAGCCGACCAGCAGCGGGCGCTTGCGCGCCGCTTCCGCACTCCCGTGGATCACCGCCGCCATCCCCTGCAACGCGCGCACATCGGCCCCGTCCCAGGCCTCGATGCCGCCGATCTTCCGCGTCCCTTTCACCAGCTCGGCGGCCATCACCACCGGCCGATCCTGCTCGGGCACCTCGCCGGCGGCGACCGGCAGGCCCATCATGTCGATGTTCGGGAGCGCGTCGATCAGCCGGATCGCCTCGCGCACGTCTTGCATGGTGGCGAACCGGCGCCGGCCGTCCAGGTCGAGGATGTACGGGACGAAGCCGCCGGCGTTGGAGGTGAACCCCCGGCGGATGCGAACCGGGCTGGTCGAAAAGTGCACCTCCGAGAACCGGACCGGCATCTCGATCCCCTGGCGATCCGCGAGCGTGAAATCGCGCCGCATCCTATCGATCGCGTTCTGGGTCACGTCCGTGGGAAAGCTGACGTGCTTTCGGTCGATATCCACGCGGCAGCCGGCCCCGCGAAGAAGCTCCAGCGCCTCCGGATGGTCCATCATCATGCCGGCGCGCTCGAGGATCTGCAGCGCCGCGTCGTGCAGCCTCTGCATCTCCCCCGGTGTGAGCACCTTGATCAGGCCATGAACCTTCGCCACACATTCCTCCTCATGAGTCGCCCGGACCGGGCGACGGTCAACAAGAAGCAGCCCTAGCGAACCAGGGCTGCCTTTTCTTCACGCTGAGGTTTCGGTTTCCCTTGTCGCCGCCGCTCACGGCGAGAGTGTCCGCGCCACTACTGCGAGGACGCGAGCAGATCGCCGCCCGCACTCAGCACTTTCTCGAACGCCTGCACGTAGAGCTTCATCAGGTCCATGGTATTCGGCGGATAGACGCCCGAGACGCATGAATGGCTCTCCAGGAAGCGCAGCGTGTTCGGGTAATCCTCGCCTCTGTACTCGATCTTCCGCCCGAACCGACAGGTCCAGGGGCAGCCCCGGCCATAGCCTTCTCCGGTCTGGAAGACGTCCTGCGCCGGAACGGGCATCTTCTGCCATTGCCCGATGGGCACGCCCTCCGCCCGCAGCGCCTTCTCTGCCGCCTCCCGGAACCGGTTGAGCGGCACGTCGAGGCCGAGTTGGTCGGGCCGGAAATCCAGCACGTACAGCCAGTACACCGGCTTGCGGTCTGCCGGCCGCGCCACCGGCTCGACGCCGGGGATCGTGGCCAGCTCGCGATTCAGGTACTCCGCCATCTCGGTGCGTTGCGCGTTGTGCGCGTCCAGCCGACGGAGCTGACTGCGCCCGAACGCGTTCGCGAACTCGATCGCCCGATACATCCAGCCGAGGGTGTAGGCGTTGTACTGCCGTGTCTGGCCGGGGACGATGACCTCGCCGAACTCGCGCATCATCGACGCATAGCGGTAGAACGTCTCATTGTCGGTCGTATAGAGACCGCCCTCGCAGGCGGTCAGGTTCTTCGAGCGATTCAGGCTGAAGCCGGCGGCGTCGCCCAGCACGCCGGTCTTGCGGCCCTTGTATTCCGCGCCGTGCGCCTGGCACGCGTCCTCGATCACCAGCAGATTGTATTTCCTGGCCACCGCGTTGATCGCGTCCATATCTGCCGGCATGCCGTGAACGTGCACGGGCAGCAGCGCCTTCGTATGCTCGCCGATCTTCGACTCGGCCGACGCGGGGTCGAGCGTGAACGTCTCCAGTTCGATATCGGCGAACACGGGGATGCAGTTGTGATGCAGCACGGCCGCGGCCGTCGACCAGTAGGTGTAGGCCGGCACGATCACCTCATCGCCGGGCTTGAGCCCCGCCGCGGCGACCGCCATGTGCAGCGCCGAGGTGCCGCTGTTGGTGACCAGGGAGAATTCGGCGCCCACGTACTTCCCCCACTCTTCCTGGAACGCCACCGCCTGCGGCGCGCCCGTCCCGTGCAGATAGTCCGTGTCCATCACCGCGAACACGGCCTGCCTGTCTTCATCCGTGATCGGCGGCCAGCTCTTCACCATCTTCTCCGGCACCACCGGGGATCCGCCGCTGATTGCCAACTTCACAGTCATCGTGCTTTTCAAACCTTTCTTGACGCCGCCTGATCGGGCCCCCCGCAGACAGCGACAATGCCTGCCATCGCGGGCAGGCGCATCGACTGTTCTCCCCGCGCACGCCCTTCTGTGACTGCATTTGAGTGCTGCGCTCTTGTACGGCAGCACTGCTTTCCGCGGTGCAACGAAGGCTGCGAGTGAGGCTGCGCAGAAGGATGTGCGACAGAGGACTACCGGCTGAGTTCCAGCCAGGAGCACGAACCCCTTGCCTACGGCGCGCGCTCGCAAGCTATCCGAGACCGATCTCTATAGGCCCGTTCGCGATTACCTGCTCGCCCAGGGATACATCGTCCGCGCCGAGGTCAACCACTGTGATATCACCGCCGTGAAGGGCGATGAGTTGGTGGTGATCGAGCTGAAGAAGGCGTTCGGCACGGCGCTGCTGATCCAGGCGGCGCAGCGACAGAGGATCACGGACTCGGTCTACGTCGCGCTGCCGAAGCAGCGCCCGAGCCGCACCTGGCGCGGGGCCCAGCATCTGCTCAGACGC
>JBEKKD010000304.1:0-5695 GCA_050010895.1 Armatimonadota bacterium | reverse complement strand
CCGATCTTTCTGGTGCCGATCGGCGGCGTGATGTCGATGTCGGCGAATCCGGCGCGTACAGGCATCTGTTGCTCCTTTCATGGCCTTCGCCCTTACGTCTTTGGGCGAGAGTCATGAGGACTCCTCCCCGTGGGTCTCGTCGGCAAACCGAATGCGCTCGATGTTTCCATCGAACGCGAGTCTGATGCGGAGGCTCACTTTGGTTCTCTGCAGCCTGCCTTCCACCTCCGTCAGGAGAATGCCGGCCGGATCGAAATTCGGATCCACCTGGTAGCTTCTGCCGCTGTCGTCCGGGTTGAACTGCAGGATGGGTACCTCACCCCCGGCCACGCGGCCGAGCACTGTTATGTCCCAATAGGGCCGCGTGCGCGAAACCTCCGCTTCGCCCTCGCCGATGACTGCGAGTAGCCGTTCCTGCCAGAATTCCGGGTCGAACTCCCCGCGGCGAGACAGGTCTCTCGCCCTGTCGGCGATTCGCTGGTAGTAGAAGCGCATGAAATCCCTGACCACGGGCGACACGAAACTGCCGTCCGCCGCCATGACCCATTGGACGAAGCGCAGATACTGCGGATCGCCGTACAGCCGTTCGCGCAGGCCGCTCCTCAAATCGTTCTGCACTACCATCGCGCGTGCGGCCGGGAGCGCCGCGACGCCGGCGCGAGCGATCTCGTCCATCCTATCGCCGATTGCGCGATCGACTTCGAAGCTGAGACTGACACGAGCGACATCGTCGTCGGTCAACGCGCCCAGCATTCCCAGGCCCCCGCCCACCGGCCTTGGCGGCCTTCCCAGGGGGCGACCGAGGGGCGCGACTTGCTCGATCACGCTGAGGTTGACAACAGGCGCCGCGTAGTCGTTCAGCGTCTGCGCGACCGCCTGCTGTAAAGCGAGTCCCGCCTGGTCGAGGAGCTCGGACGGCAGCGCGCGATCCCGGTACGGCGCGATCTCCTCCATGATCCGGGCGATGCTGATACTCTCCTGATCTACGGACGGCCCTACTTGCCTCCTTTCGGTCGGCTCCGCAGGTCTTGATCCCTCGCATAACTCGCCCCTTCGGGCGGCGAGTCGCTCGGGATGACAGCATGGGCAGGAGACACGTCGCCCGAGGCGACTAAAGCTCTCCTGCCCTACGGCCGGGGCGGGGAGCTGGGGCAGAACGTCGTGATGAATGGCTGTGCCCTTGCGCTTGAGAACCAGATACATGGCGAAGAGCATATCGCAGTGAGGCGCCATGCGGGCGGCGGTGAGGATTCGCCGGCGGCGGAGCAGGAACACGTGCAGCTTCTGCCAGTACAGCCTCCGCGCGTACATCCCCCCGCTGCTGCTTCGGATACGGAAGGTGTACCTGCCGTCGCGGCCCCGATTCTGCTCGTCGGACTGCGAACTCACGGTACCCCCTGGCGCGCCCGCGGCCTACGGTCTCCTGCGAATGACGACAGTCGTGTCGCCGCCGAGCAGCATGCGCCCGGCTTCCTTCCGCAGCAGTTCCAACTGGTCGGCGCCATTCACGCGAGCGAACAGGTTGCCGGCGATCCAGCCCTGCGCGATCTTGCTCTGCCCGCGGTCCCAGTAGATGCCGATGTCATAGACCATCTCTGCGTCGCGGGCGGCCGGCTGGAGGAAGTGGTAGTAGAGCACGTCGCCGTGCTCGGGGAAGACCGTCGAGTTCTCGTAGGGGGGCTCCTTCGCAGGCGCCGGCACGTAGCACCACAGCTCCGGCCCGCATTCGCGGCCGTGATGCAGCGTGGCCGTCACCGGCTCGATGATGCCGGCCCAGAAGTCCTCACAGGTGATAGGCGCCGCGGTTTCCAGCATGTCCACGATGATCGTGGTTCCGCTCTCGCCGAAGACGACCTCGAACTGTTTGGTCACGCCGCTCTCCGGTTCCCGATCCGCTCGCAGGAGCGGGAATTCGCCAGCGGCGGCGGCAGCCCTACTCGCGCCGGCCGGCGGCCGTCACAACACAGCCCCGGGGATCATGCCCGGGGCTGCGTCGACTTCATCAAGAGTCGTGACGGAGCTAGTCGCGAGTCAGCAGCACCACGACGAGAATGACAAGCAGCAGCACAGTCGTCGTGTCCATGCTGTCTCTGGCGCCGGCGGCCTGGAGGGAGTTCACGTCCGCTGCGATGGCGTGGACTTCCTCGTCTGTGAGCAGTGCGACTCGATCGGCGGCCGCCTTCTCCGTAAGCCCGTACTCCATGAGCTTCGACTGAATGAGCCCCCGCTCGGCTGCGATGGTGGTCTTGTCCGCTCGGCCAGCATCGGCGGAGGCAGCCTGAGACGGCACCGGGGCCGCTGAGGCGATCGACGCGCTCAGCATTGCCAGAGCGACGATGAGCAGCAGCGCTGTAAATCTGGTCATTTTCAACTGTGACTCTCCTTTCGCGACTAGTTGACCGCAATAGTAACCGATTAGCCGTGGAACGTGTAGCGCGGCAGCGCCGGCCGCTTGTCAGTATTGCGCGGGAAGCGTCACAAGCACGCCGATCCTGGAGTCTGATTCGGCGCTGTCGTCCCCTTTTTGCCGCCCCGAAATCCTCACGAAACAACGGCCGGGCACACTGGAGTGGCCGCCGGAGCGCGTGCGCCGGGGCCTGACGAGAGGAGCGCCATGTCACATCTCGATACCGGGGACACAGCCTTCGTCCTCATGAGTTCCGCCCTGGTCATGTTCATGACTCCGGGCCTTGGGCTGTTCTACGGCGGAATGGTGCGGCGGAAGAACGTGCTCGCCACCATCATGCACAGCTTTTTCATCGTCGGCATGGTCACGGTGATCTGGTCGGCGCTGGGGTACTCGCTCGCGTTCGGGCCCGGCGGCAGCAGCCTCATCGGCGGCCTGCGATGGGTGTTCCTGCGCGACGTCGGCCAGAGCCCGGATCCGACCTACGCTCCCACCATCCCGCATCTTGCGTTCATGGCCTTTCAACTCATGTTCGCGATCATCACGCCGGCGCTGATCACCGGGGCATTCGCCGAGCGCATGAGGTTCGGCGGCTTTCTCCTGCTGGTCCCGCTCTGGTCGCTGCTGGTGTACAGCCCGATCTGTCACTGGGTGTGGGGGGCGAACGGCTGGATCAAGGGGCTGGGCGCGCTGGATTTCGCGGGCGGCACAGTGGTGCACATCAGCAGCGGCGCGGCGGCGCTCGCCGCCGCCCTGGTCATGGGCAGACGCCGTCGGGGCGGTGAGAGCATGAGTCCCCACAACATCCCCATGACCATGCTGGGCGCGGCCATTCTGTGGTTCGGATGGTTCGGGTTCAACGCAGGCAGCGCGCTGTCGTCACTGGGGGTGGCGGCATCGGCGTTCGTCGTCACGCATCTTTCGGCTGCAGCGGCGACACTCTCCTGGGTACTGGCGGAATGGCTCCACCGCCGCCAGCCGACCACGCTGGGCGCGGCTTCCGGGTGCGTGACCGGCCTGGTGGCGATCACACCCGCCTCGGGATATGTGGGGCCGGGGCCGGCACTGCTTATCGGTCTGGCCGCGGGGGCCATCTGCTACGCGGCGGTGCAGCTCAAGCGGCCCTTGGGGTACGATGATTCGCTCGACGCCGTTGGCGTTCATGGTGTGGGCGGCGTGATCGGCGCTCTCGGCACCGGGCTGTTCGCCTCCACGCTCATCAACCCGGCCGGCGCCAACGGTCTTTTCTATGGCAACCCCGGCCTGCTTTCCGCTCAGGTCATCGCTATCGGAGCAGTCGCAGCCTACTCGTTCGTCATGACGCTCCTCATACTCACCGCCATCAAGCGGTCGGTCGGCGCCAGGGTCAGCGAGAGCGATGAGGAAGTTGGCCTGGACCTCAGCCAGCACAGCGAAGCCGGCTACACGTGGTAGGAGTCACCCGATGAAGAAGATCGAAGCCATTGTCAAACCGTCACGCATCGATGCGGTCAAGGACGCGCTCCACATACTCGGAGTGCGGGGCATGACGGTGTGGGACGTGAAGGGCTTCGGGCGTCAGCGGGGCCACCGGGAGGTCTACCGGGGAGCCGAAGTGGAGGTCGATTTCGTGCCGAAGGTAAAGCTCGAAGTGGTTGTGACCGAGGAGCACTACGAATCCGCCATCCAGGCCATCATCACAGCCGGCCGCACGGGAGCCATTGGCGACGGCAAGATCTTCGTCTCCCCGGTCGAGGACGCGGTACGCATCCGCACCGGCGACCGAGGCGAGGTCGCTCTTTGATGTCACCGGGTGTGACCGAGTTGTCTGGGTGCAGGTGTTCCTGGAGGGAGTCGCCTCTCTCCGGTCGGCTCCGCCGGAGAGCGAAGAGGCGAGGAGTCCCTTCGGCTGCGCTCAGGGTAAACTCGGGGAACGGCGAGATTGCCACACCAGTGGCTGCGTTGCTGCGCAGCCGCAGCCGGGGTCGTCGGGCGCTGAAGCGCCCTCTCTCCCTCGCAATGACAGCGGGGGGCAGGAGACACGTCGCCTGGGGCGACTGAAGCCGCCTGAGGCGGCTAAAGCTCCTGCCTTATGGGCCTCACGGGCTTCCGCGCGTTCGGGCTATGCCCGAGCCGCGCGGGGGATGTGCCGCTTGCTGGCGAGGGCGAACGCGCAGAGCGCGCCGGCGTAGCAGGCGAATCCGACCCAGAACGAGGCCGTGATTCCGGCGCTGAGCGCGACCGCAACCGCGAGCACCGACGCGCAGACGGAGGTGGCGCCGTTGATCCCCCACAGCCAGGGCGTCACAGGGCCCGATGCGGCGGAGGCGAGCTTCATGCCGAGCGGAAACGGCATCCCCATGAGCAGCCCGAGAGGGAACAGTATCCCCACTGAGAGCAGCACGCGCATCTGCGTGTCGGACGCCTGGAACCGATGGATGACGTAGGGCGTGAGGAGCCCGAACGCGACCAGCCCGCACAGGAGCGCCAGGAGACGCTTGATTGCCGATCTCCTGAGGCTGTGGCGCTGCTCCGCGCCCGCCGCTGCCCCGACGTTCTGAGTCGTGTAGCTCCCGAGTCCGCTGGACATGAGCAGGGCAAACAGCACGACCGAGAGGCCATAGGTGGGATGGCCCAGGAAGATGATCAGCCGCTGCATCTGTGAGATCTCGATGAACATGAAGCCGAGGCCGATGAAGGCGAAGAACGATAGTATGGGCGCGGCGCCCTTCAGCACGGCCTTATCGGTTGTGCGGGCGAGCGGGAAGATAACGCAGGCGATGGTCAGCCCGATCACGACCATGAGCAGGATGCCGAGGATGCTGACCGCCTTCATGTTGAACGTCACGATGCCCTGAGACGCGAGCGTGCGGTTGAAGATGTCTCGCAGGCGGAGCATGTGAAAGAAGAAGGGCCGGTCGTCGGTCGGCGGGCTGATGTCGAGGGGAAACCTGGATGTGAGACGCGCCAGGTCTTTCCCGCCGGCGATGGATTCGAATGTCGAATCCGACGCGAATCTCGGGCTGAGGACGACCTCGAATCCCATGGCGCGGGCGAGCTTCTCCACGGCGTCCACGTCCGCGTCGGAGAATGGCGACGGACTGACGAGCATGGTCCCGATGCCATCAGGCTGATCGCCGCCCCCCTGCCGGCGCGGTAGGTATCGAACCACGATGATGTGGCCCCGCGGATTCTGCACGCCGGAACTCATGAGAGACGCGCTTGCCAGCGAGACCAGTCGGTAGACCTCGGCGGGGCGATCGGCGAAGTACCAGCGGGAGAAGGTGAGCACGCCTCTGGGGGTGAGCC
>JBEKKD010000303.1:0-6641 GCA_050010895.1 Armatimonadota bacterium | reverse complement strand
CGCACTTGAACGGGGCGCCAGTGCCGAACACCATGCGTTCGGCTGCAATCTCAGCCGGCAGCTTGCACATGCCATCGCGGGCGCGGGAAAGCTCAAGGTAGAGATTCGGGTAGCGGACAGAGCCCTTCTCGCCGAGCAGAGCATTGGCGTAGAAGCAGGCCTCGGTCACTATCACCGTGGCCTCCGGCACCGCCTCACAAAGAGCGAGGACGTCAGGAAGGTCGACCGTCTGCTCGGTATCGAACCAGTGACGCCCGCGTGGGTCCACCACCCGATGCGGCACGAGCACCGGCATAGCCAGACCGGAGGCCGCTTTGGCGATGGCGAGGGCCTCGGGGCGATCGAGCCGGTAGCCGTGGTACTGGGGGGCCAGGCGAAGGGCGCGCAGTCCGAGCTTCTCCCGGCAGTCGGACAAGTCTCGTTCCCAGGCAGCGTACATGGGGTTGAGCGTGGCGACACCGACGAAGAAGCCGGCGTGGTCGGCAATCGCCTCTGCCAGTTCCACGTTGGCATCGTGGCAGTTCAGGTAGAAGAGGCCATGGGTGTTCACGGTCGCGGCACCGCCTATACCCTTTGCCGTCAGCAGGGCGCGCAGTTGGCTGGCGCTGTGGTTTGGCACCTGGCGAAACGGCCAGTGACCGATAGCAGTGTTGATATCGAAGACCATCACACTCTCCTCCGCGCCAGGATGTCCTTCATGTTACTGGCGAAGATGCGCTCCCGCTGCTCCTCAGTGAGATCGGCGTCCAGCACCTTACCCACCCCCTCTTCCATGCTCATGTCGGTAGCAAAGAGCACGCGGTCGAGGCCGATAGCGGCCACAGCTTTGTCTACGATGCCAGCGTCGATGACGGTGCCGCTGATGTCCAGGTACAGGTTCGGAGGACGGTCCTCGAGGTGGCGAAGACACCATTCCCAGTCGAGGCATCGCTCAGGCGAGGCTGCTGGATCTTCGTCTCGGTGTCCCTTCCCTTCCCAGCATGCATGAGGACCGGCACGTGCAGTTCCGCCGCCCGCTGCATGACAGGGGTGAGGGCGGGGTCGCAGATGCGGTATTGATGATAGAGCTTGATGCCGATCATGCCCCCGTCCACGATGCAGCGCTCAATCTCGCCTAGGGACTCGCGGGCATATCCGGGGTTCAGGAAGCAGAAGCCGAGGAATCGCTCCGACATCGCCATCGCTTCGAGCGTGACGTTGTTCGCCAGGTGCACTTCTTCCGGGGTCGGGCATTCGCTGGTCAGGGGGAATGAGGTGCAGAGGACGTCGATCCCAAGCTTCTCAGCCTGCCGTAGGGAGCGCTCGGTTTGCTCTCGGTCCAACCTGCGTGTGGACCGAGAGAAGCCAGCGTCCGGATCAGCGTCGGTGACATGGAAGTGCGCGTCGATACGCCTGGCCGTCTGCCAGGCAGGGCTCGACCCCATGGATGATCCTCCTGTCCGCTGCTATGTGGCTTCATGCCGAGATGCCACGAGCGCTATAGCAGGGCTTTGTGTTGTTCGACGACCTTCCTGATGGCGAGCGCAACTTGCTCTATCACGCCCTCGGCGGCCTCGATCCAGCCAACCATCGAGAGAACTCTTCCCGCCAGACCTTCAGTTACGGGGAAGTCTCCCTGTTGGTATCGCGGCAGCGGGATGTTCGCCGGGCCGGCATGGTCCTTGCCCCACAGTCCTGGGAGGTCTTTCGCATAGATCGCTCGCAAATGCTCCAGCCCTCGGCCGCCGCCACCACTCATCGGCACGCCTTCAGCTTGCACCGCCCGACAGAAATCCGCCGCCGCCAAACCTCCGAGCGCCTCTGGCTCATAGAGAAACCGCAGTCCGCCATACAGCTCTGAGCCCTTCGCCTTCGGATAGTTATGCGCCAGCTCGATCCCAGGCACGCTGGCTATCGCCGAGGCAAGTTCATCCCGGTTGGCAGCGTAGTGTTCCACCCGATAGGCCAACGTCTCCAGCGATACCTGCGCGATGGCCACCGCGAGCGGATGCGCGCGCCACTTCCAGCCCAATAGCTGAAAGTCGAGTTGCCTATAGATAGGATTCGTCAGCTCCTCCATCGCGCCCGAGCGGTGCAGATGGCAATAGATGAGCGCTCGCTCATACAGCTCCCGGTCGTTGGTGGCGACGATGCCTCCCTCGCCCGACGCTACCGGCTTGCCTCCGGGCGTTGACCCTTGCATGCTGAAGCAGGCGATGTGGCCGAGGTTGCCAATCTTCGTCCCACCCCATTCACTGCCATGGGCATGAGCAGCGTCCTCTACGAGGGCCAGCCCATGGCGCTGGCAGATGCCGAGCAGCGCATCCATGTCGCACACCCGTCCGCACGTATGGATGGGGTTGATGACACGCGTCTTGGGGGTGATGCGCCGCTCGATGTCCGCCGGGTCGGCCAGCAGCGTCTCTGGATCCACCTCGCAGAAGACCGGCGTGGCCCCCATGTGCAAGGCGCCCGCATAGCTGCCGAGATAGCCCAGCGTAGGATGGATGAACTCGTCCCCCGCGCCCAGGCCGGCCGCGAAGAAAGCGCTGGCAATGGCGGTGTGGCCGTGGCTGGTGGCGAGCACGTACTTGCAGCCAATGAACGCCTTGAACTCCTCCTCAAATTGCCGAGGCAGGCCTTCACCCGACCCCGACAGGTAGCCCTCCTCGATCAGCTTGCATACGGCCGCCTTCTCCTTGTCCACTGGCCGGCGCCACTGCTCGCTCGTGTCGGCGGTGACCGCCGGGCTCCCTCCCAATACCGCCAGCTTCGTGTTCATCGCGGCTCCTTTCGGCTGTCTTACGCGTGCTCGCAACCTGCATCCGCGCCTCTGCCCTCTCATCGGCCAGGCCTGCTCTGTATACCTGCATGACGAGGCCAAGGCGTCCGACGAGGAGGCTAGGCCGGCCCGTTCCGGAGTGCGGCGATGATGTCAGTGGAATCGAAGACGTAGCCGAAGTGAAGGCCGACCCGCCAGAGGGCGGTCCGCTTGCCGATTTCGTGGCGGGCGGTCTTCTGGTTTTCCACCGCGGTGACGGCATCGCGCACGGCGCTACACGTATAGCCGAGGCGGCTCATGTCGAGCATTCCACCGGGGCTCATGAGCAGGCACCAGTTGATCGCAAATCCGCAGTAGATCAGATGCCAGATACCGCGCTCACGGCAGATCGCGTTGAGCTGCTGCGCGTCGACGACCAGCGGTTCTTCGTCGCGCGGCTTCATCTCCGCGGGGATGTCGATATGGCGCCAGCCAGCCTCGATATCCGGCATGTTATGCACGCCTTGGGTGAGCGCTGACCACTCTCGCTGCCACGTCTCGCGGGCCGCTGTGCTGGGTGCGCCCGCGGGCAGTTCCTGCGACTTCCCCGCGAGTTGCTCTGCAATGGCGTAGCCCGGGTAGCGAGAGGCGTAGTTACGGGTACCTACGTGAATGACGGGCAGTCCCCCGGAGCGAGCGGCCGCGAGCAGCGGCGGCATCACCTCGCGGGTGATCCGCACGGCACGAGGCAAGTACTCCACTACGCGATACCAGCCGACGTAGGGTGAATCAGGACCATAGGGCAAGCGCTCATCCAGCCCAGGATTCCAGAAGTGCATGCAGACCAGGGCCGACTCGTTCGTGGGCACATCCACCATGCGCTGGCTCCAGCCGCGGAACGACTCAGCGGGAACTTCGGCGGTGAGATCGGCATCGTACTGGCGGTAGAACTGGCCGGTCAGTCTCACGGCATGTCCTCTCGTTCATGATTGCGCCAACCATCCGAAAGAACCACAGTCGGCGGCCTTCTTCACCGGCGCTGCGAATCCCTTGGAACTCCGGCTCCGTCATCATGGGGGTAGTTCACGTTACGGCCACGGCACCTGCGGAAGCGCGTCGAGGCGCTCGGAGAACCGACCCTTTGCTGCCTACGGGACAGGGGTGCCGAGCGGTCAGCAATGCGCTCTACCGAATCTGCCCTCGTATCCGCCTCTTCCTCTCCGTGGTCCCAGCTCTCTTGCCGATCGGCCTGAACTCGCCCCATGTGTTCATGACGCCGATGAAGCTGGTGGCATGTTTCATGACAGCCATTGTCGGCCGAGACCGGCCCGTGGCTGGACGGAGTTCAATGACCCGGCGGAAAGGCGGCCTAATCGGGATGATTCCGAAATCTTCAGTCTGCGCACGGCGGATAGCACGTAAAGCGCCCTCGCGAATGAGCAGCCGGACGCGCTCGGGATGGAGATGGCGAGCCGAATCCACATACCGGCCGTATGCCTCCTCGTCCAGGTTCTCGCCCGTGCCGGGTTTGAGGCCCTGTTTGATGGCGACGGTCTCGATACCGGGAACGAGTGCCTGGGCCTCTCTCGTGAAGGCCAAGTCGCCCGAGCCAAAGATGGCACGCACGCCCAGCTCGCTGGCGCACAGGCCCATTTCCCCGAATTCCCCTATGGATAGGCCATTGACTGACTCGTCGATGTAAGCCAAGCTCTGAGTATGGCAGAGGTGCCCATATGGGGTGCAGGCCTTGGCGTGCTGTCCCACCCAGACGATGAAGTCGTACGATCCGTCCAGGCAGCCAGGCCAGGGCAGGCCTCCCGCGACCCGGGACAGTTCAACTCGCGGGTCCAGCAACTTGATGCTGATGCCACCTGGCCCATGCCCATCTGAGACATGGATCTCAGTCGCGCCACCCTCGAGCAGGCCGTCCACTGCAGCGTTGACCTCGAGGGTGAGGAGCTCCTTTCCCTCCTCGTAGTAAGGTGCTCCCCGGTCGGTCCACTCGTGGAAGTTCAATACACCCGCGACACCTTCCATGTCCGTCTCGATGTAGGCTTTCACTGGCTAGCTCTTCCCGGCTTCCGATTCCCCTGGGTGCCTAACTGGAGGTTCGCTGAGTCCGTAGCCAAAAGGGTACCTCTCAGATAAGGTGATCGGAAGCCTGCCTGCGGCCGGCACCTCTCCAAACAACACCCGTACTGCCGCTTCCGCCGCGCCGACGTCTGGGGAGTAGGTGGTGAGGCATACCGGCGCCTGCGGGAATTCGCTGATCACATACGGGCTGCCGAGCACGCAGAGACACAGGTGCTTGTCCTCGGCCAGAATTCTCTTCACGAACTGAACCTGCCCCCTGCCCACCTGCGCAGAGAGTGGCTTGTAGCTCTCGACCCTCGGGGTGGTGGCGAACACCACGATCTCGCTGTCCTGGGTCGCGGCGACGGCGGCGGCGATCTGAGCGGAGTCCGGGTCCTCGTCCAGGACATGAGTTCCGACCCCGTCCAGGCGCGCAGCGAATTCGCGGAAGAGCACCTCCCGGTTGTTATGCGCCATCGCCGCGAGGTCAGTCATAACCGCGCCCTCTCCCTGGGCGCGGGTGCCAACGACGCAGATGCGAGGTACTCCCTTCTTCAGGGGCAGCCCCTTGTTCTCGAGCAGCGTTACTGACGACTCGAAGATACAGCGCGCCAGGGCGACATGTTCTGGCCGCCGGAGCACTTCTCGTGCAGTCTCCACGGCCATCCGCCCTCGTTCAGGGAGTCCGACCCAGGCCTTGGCCTGCAGCACCCGCAGGACGGCAGCATCCAAAACATCCATCGGGGTGATTCCATCGTTGACTGCATCAAGCAAGGCCTGGAAAGACGGCATGGGCGGCTCGTCATAATCCTGCAGCAGGATATCGTGACCGGCGTTGAACGTCCGCACCAGGCTCTCGGCCACGGAGAAGCTGTCCCTGATCGCCTTCATCGTGAGGCTATCGGACACGATCAGGCCCTTGAAACCCATCTCCGCGCGGAGGAGGTCGCGGATGCACCGCCGGGAGAAAGTCGCCGGGACTGCCGTGTTGCTGTCGAGGGCCGGGAAGATCAGGTGAACCGTCATCACCCCCCGGAGACCAGCCGGGATCAGATGTCGGTACGGGTAGAGCTCGACGGCTTCCAGCCGATCCCGGTGGTGCGGTACCGTTCCGACCGTCCGGTGGGTGTCGAAGCTGGTATCTCCATGCCCAGGAAAGTGCTTGGCATTGGGGATCACCCTCTCCTCCTGCATTCCGCGAACGACGGCCAGGGCCATCTCAGTCACCAGCTCCGGTCGGTCACCGAAGGACCTGGTGGCGATGATCGGGTTCTGAGGGTTGGTGTTCACGTCCACGCAGGGCTCCCAGACCAGATCAAACCCGATCGCCTTCGACTCTCGCGCAGCTATCCTTCCGAACTGGTAGGCCAGGTCCGGGCTGCGCGCCGCCCCCAGGGCCATGGCGCTGCCGGCGCCGGGAAGTGGGGACGTGCCCCAGTTGCTCATCTCGTGCGCCCAGCCACTGAGGAACAGCACCGGAGTCGGAGAGGCGTCCTGGAGAGCGTTCATGAATTCCAGCGCGTTGTCGAGGTCGCTCATCCCCTGGTAGTAGAGGGGCGAGACGCAGCCCACCAGTCCCTTGCGAGCCATGTCTATGGTCTCGTCCGCCCATTTCGCGGCCCGGTAGCAGATGACTTGGCCGACCTTCTCTTCCAGCGTCATTGCAGCAAAGGTGCGAGAGACCCAGTCGCGCATTGAGGAGCCTTTCGTGAGCCGTGCTGGCAGCGGGCAACATCCACCACGGCGTGAAGGTGAGCCGCTCCGCCGCGTGGTAGGACTATCTGTACCTTGTGTGTGGGCGGGTCGCCCGGATGCCTGGATGATGATA
>JBEKKD010000302.1:0-5744 GCA_050010895.1 Armatimonadota bacterium | reverse complement strand
GACCGTTCGCGAGGACATCATCCGCTATCTTTTCCGCGTGGTCATCAAGCCGCAAGAGACCGAAGAGCAGCGCCGCGCCGCGCTGGGGTTGGGCCAGGCCCCTCAGGGCCGCCCTGTCGAAGCGGAAGATGAAGACCGTATGTCCGCCCCGTCCGAGTCGGGCGCGGCGGTGGCGACCAGGGCCGCCCCCGCTCGCCATGTGACTCGCCGTTCAGCGCTCGCCCCCACGAATGGCCGCAAAGTCGGCCGCAACGACCCGTGCCCGTGCGGAAGCGGGAAGAAGTACAAGAAGTGCTGCGGGAAGGGCGCCTAACCATGTAGTCGCCCCTTGACCGCGCTTGGTAGAGCGCGGCCGCACGAGCAATGCCCCATGCTGATCGCTAGCCGCGCCAACCCCCAGACCAAACGGATCAAGCGCCTGTTCCATCGGCGGGACCGCGACGAGACCGGTCTCTTCTTCGCCGAGGGGATGCAGCTCGTCTCAGAGGCCGTCGCCATGGGAGCCGAGATCGAGACGCTGGTGATAGCGCGCGAGCTGTTGGGCGCGGAGCAGACCGCTTTCGTTGACAGCCATGCAGGCGTTCCGCGCCTCGAAGTGACGGCCGAGGTGCTGAACAGCATATCGCCCAAGGACGGGCACCAGGGCATTGCGGCGGTGATCCGCCAACGCTGGGCGCGCCTCGCCGACGTGCGCATGGACGATGAAGCGGTCTGGGTCGCCCTGGACCAGATCGGGCATCCCGGCAGTCTGGGGACGATCCTGCGTGTGAGCGACGCTGTCGGGGGCAGGGGCGTCATTCTGATCGGAGATTCGAGCGACCCGTATGACCCGGTAGCCGTCCGGGCCAGCCTGGGAGCAGTGTTCTCGCAGGGGCTCGTGCGCACCACTTTGGAGGAGTTCGCAGCGTGGAAGCGCGAGCGGGTCGCCTTCGTCCTGGGAACGTCTCCTCGGGCTGAAGGCGACTACCGGCAGGCGCAGTACCGCCGGCCTCTGGTGGTGCTGATGGGAAGCCGTCTGGGTCTGACGGGCGGGGAGCAGGCCATCTGTGATATGATGGTGCGGATTCCGATGGCGGGGCGCGTGGATTCCCACCACGTGGCCGTTGCGACCGCGCTCGTGCTGCACGAGATCTTCGACCGGCAGCGTGACCGCGCCGCTGGTTAGCCCATTCGATCGGGTTGGGCAGGAGCTTCAGTCGCCTCCGGTGACGTGCCTCCTGCCCTTATCTAAAGGAGGTGATGTCGCGTGGCCGAAATTCGCGAGCTTCGCGAGCGCGCCGAGCAGTTGCTCAGACAGGCGCAAGAATTGAGGGATCGTCTTTGACCTGCCTCGACGCGAGGCGGAGCTGAAGGCACTGGAAGAACGCGCGGCCGCGCCGGAGATCTGGCAGGATCCGGCCTCAGCGGCGGCGCTGCAGCGTGATATCAGCAGGCGCAAGCGCGACCTGGACCCGGTCAGGGAGATGCTGAAGCAGGCCGAGGAGATCGCGCTCCTGGCCGAGCTTGCCGAAGCGGAGGGCTCCGAGACGGAGGCGGCCGAGATCGAGGCCGGGCTCGCGCGAATCGAGAAGATGGTCTCCGGCCAGCAGCTCGCCCGCCTGTTCGAGGGCGAATACGACTCTCACGACGCCCTCATGTCGATCAATGCCGGCGCCGGCGGCACCGAATCTTGTGACTGGGTGGACATGCTTTCTCGCATGTACGGGCGGTGGGCGGAGCGCCACGGATACACCTGGGAGATCATCGACCGCACCCCGGGGGATTCCGCGGGCAGTCGCAGCATCACCGCGGCGATCACTGGCGATCATATCTATGGGCGGCTCCGCGGCGAACGCGGCGTTCACCGGCTGGTGCGTCTCTCGCCCTTCGATTCGGCGCACCGGCGGCACACGTCGTTCGCGGCCGTCGACGTGATCCCGGAGGTCGAAGAGACCGACGAGGTGGATGTCAAAGAAGAGGATCTGAGGATCGAGACCTACCGAGCGGGGAGCGCCGGCGGCCAGCACGTCAACAAGACCGATTCCGCCGTCCGGATCATCCACGTCCCCACAGGCATCGTCGCCCAGAGCCAGAATGAGCGCTCTCAGCACCAGAACCGGGCGAGTGCGCTCCGGGTACTGAAGGCCCGCCTTCTGGAGCGCCAGCGTGCCGAACAGGAGAAGAAGCTGGCGGAGCTCCGGGGCGAGCAGACCGACATCGCCTGGGGGCACCAGATACGGTCCTACGTCCTCCATCCCTATCAGATGGTGAAGGACCATCGCACGGAGCACGAAACAGGGAGTGCGGCCGCCGTGCTGGATGGCGAAATGGACGATTTCATCGAGACCTTCCTGCACTACGATCTTTCCCGGCGCGCGCGGGAACCGTCCTAGTCGAGATTGTCGATGTCGAGCGGCGGACATAGGCAAGAGACCGATCGGTTTTGTGGGTCTAGGCTGCGGGTAGATCGAATGTGAGTTGCCCTGACCAACCGGAGTTGCGGCCTATGCGGCGCGGCGCCGTGCGGGGACTGGTCCAGGTCTACGCAGGTCGTAAGGGGGCTCAAATGTCGAGAGTTTCCACAATCGCGGCGCTCCTGCTGTCGGCGGTCCTCGCGCTGTCCGCCGTCGGCACATACGCAGCCTCGTGCAAGGTCACGATTCCGCTCGACGGGCGGACGGCCCGCACGGGCGAATCGACCCTCGGCGACTTCATCACCGACGCGGCTCGAACTGCCCTCGACGCTGACGTTGCCCTGATCCAGGCCGGCCAGCTCCGTGGCGACACTCTGCCGGCGGGCGAGCTGGATGAAGAATGCATGCAGACAGCGTTGCTCTACCCGGGCGAGCCACTGGTGCTGACGCAGATCCCCGGGAGCAAAGTCCTCGAAGCGCTCGAGACCGGCCTCTCAGCCCTGCCTCAGCCCAACTCGAGTTTCCTGCAGGTCTCGGGCATGGCCGTCACGTACCGCGGAAACGAGGCCCCTGGACACCGCGTGGTTTCCGTGACAGTCGGCGCGGAGCCGCTGAACCCGACTCGAATCTATTCCGTAGCGATGCCCAGCTCCCTGGCCAAGGGAGCGATGGGATACTCACGCGTGTTCAAGAATCTGAAGCCGAAGCCGGGAACCGCGAGCCCCAGCCTCAGCGAAGCAGCGGTCCAGTACGTCCGGACCCATCGCACCGTCTCCATTACGCCCGGACAGCGACTTCAGGACCTGTCAAAGGGCAAATAGCCCGCGATGTCAGTGACGCGGCACACCCGGGCATTGCTCCCGCGTCTGGCGCACCGGCTGCCTGGTGCTGTATAATGTCGGATGGGCACGGTCAGCAGACACGATCCCGCCTGCGCGGTGAATCGCGTGGGCGGGCTGCCCGCAGTAGTTGAAAGGTCGAGCCAGCCTCATGAACCCGGACAGCCGTCTGCGCAGTTTCATCTGGTGGATGCTGCGCATCGTGAACTTGTCGCTCCTTTTCGCCATCGCAGGTGGCATAGGCCTGCTGCTCGGAACGTACTCCGCCGTATCGAAGATCATCCCCCAGGCCAGGGACGTCGGCGATATCCGCCCCGGCCGCGGCTGCCGTGTGTTGTCTTCGGAAGGGGACCTGCTGGCAACGGTGGCGACGGAGAACCGCGAGTTCCTTCCCCTGGAGCGCATGCCGAAGCAGTTGCAGGAAGCTACCATCGCCATCGAGGACAAGGACTTCTACCGTCACATCGGCGTCGATCCTCGGGGGGTGATGCGGGCAGCGGTGACCGATATGCTGGCGCTCAAGCGGCGACAGGGCGGGAGCACCATCACCCAGCAGCTCGCGCGCAACGTCTACCTGAACCAGAGCAAGACCATGTCGCGCAAGGTCGCCGAGCTGGTCCTCGCCTTGCAGCTCGAGCGAGCCTACACGAAGCCGGAAATCCTCGAGCTCTATCTCAACCAGATCTACTTCGGCGAGGGAGCCTACGGCGTCCAGATCGCGGCCAAGACCTATTTCGGCAAGGACGCGTCGAAGCTCACTCTCTCGGAGTGCGCGCTGCTCGCCGGCCTGCCGAAGGCTCCCGAGCGGTACTCGCCCTTCGAGGATGAGGGGCGCGCCACGGAACGCCGCAACCTCGTCCTGCAGCGAATGCGCGAGCTGGGCTACATCACGGAGGACGAAGAGGCCGAAGCCGAACAGTCATCGCTCAAGCTCGCCAAGGATCGCAAGCCGCTCGGGCTCACCGTCTACCAGTCCGCGCCGTACTTCGTCAGCTACGTCATCCGGAGCCTGACCGACCGGTACGGCCCGGACGCCATATACAAAAGCGGGCTCACCGTCTATACGACGCTGAATCTCGAGATGCAGAAGGCCGCCGAGGACGCGGTGCAGTGGGGCCTGGAGCAGGGGCGCCGGCGGAACGTCAACCAGGTGGCGCTGGTCGCCGTCGACGTACGCACCGGCGCCATCAAGGCGATGGTGGGCGGGTCGGATTGGAAAAAGCACCAATGGAACAATGCCGTCCAGGGCGGCCGCCAGGCGGGATCGTCTTTCAAGCCCTTCGTATACACGGCCGCGCTCGAACAGGGCGAGACTCCCGACAGCCGCGTCATCGACAGCCCGGTCAGCTACCCTGGCGGGGGCGGCAAGCGCTGGTCGCCGAAGAACTACGACGGCCGCTACGTGGGTTCGATCACGTACCGCCGGGCGCTCGCCCTCTCGCGCAATGTTCCCGCCGTCAAAGTCGCGGCGAAGATCGGGATAGGATCGGTCATCGCGACCGCCGAGCGCATGGGGATCTACCACCCTATGCAGCCCGTTCTGCCGCTGGCGATCGGGTACTGCGACGTCAGTCCCCTCGAAATGGCGTCGGCGTTCGCGGACTTTGCCAACAAGGGTATGCGGACTGAGCCCTACGGGGTGCGTAGGATCGTAGACGGGGTCGGCCGCACCGTCGAGGAACACAAGGCGCAGACCTGGCGGGTGATCGACGAACGCATCGCCGGCCAGATGGTGGACATGCTCGGCGACGTCATCAAGTATGGCACGGCGGCGGCCATCAGGCGCCAACTCAACTTCCCGGCCGCCGGCAAAACCGGCACTTCGAACGATTACAAGGACGCATGGTTCATTGGCTTTACCGGCGATCTCAGCGCCGCTGTCTGGGCCGGGAATAACTCGTTCTCAGAGAGCATGCGCAAAGTTGCCGGCGCTACCATCCCGGCGCCTGTCTGGGCGCGGTTCATGGCACAGGCTCAGCCGATCATGGTCGCTGCTCTCGCGAAGGAGCGCGAGCCGGTCGTCGAGATCAGCTCCGATGATCAGGGCGCAGCGGAAGCGCCGAAACCACGGCGCAAGCCGCGCCAGCAGCAACAGGCCGAGGAGCCTGCCCCGACCGTTGAGGAGCAGCCGTCCGGGCGCTTCGTTACCAAGGACATCTGCCCCGTCTCCGGCCTGCTGCGCGGACCGAACTGCCCGCCGGCGGTGCAGGTCACCTACGATCTCGAATCGGATGATAAGCCCCCGACCCGGATCTGCGATATCCACAATCCGCGCTCCGCGGCGGCTGATCGAGCCTCCGAGGAACAGCCCCGGCCCACTCCGCCGCCCAAGCCACAGAAGCCGCGTCGCACTGTGACTCTCCCGATATGCGTGCTCACCGGGAAGCTGGCCACCCCGTTCTGTCCCATCGTGAAGAACGTCACATTCGATGAGGACAAGGCGCCCACCGATACCTGCACGCGCCACGGACGGAAGGCGACAGGCCCCTGAGCGCCGGCGCTCCGCCATCTC
>JBEKKD010000301.1:0-6474 GCA_050010895.1 Armatimonadota bacterium | reverse complement strand
TGCAGCTACGCTGACTTTGTGAAGGCGCTCTACGCTCAGCACACCGGAGCGGCTCCTGCGGCGAGCGCGATCGCCAGCCAAGATGCCACTCGCCCCGCCAAAGCCTGCAACGCCGATTGGGTCAGCACCACCGATCCGGAGGCGGCGGTGGCGGTGCACCCCGACGGGCACACCGCGCTTTCCTATCGCCTGGACGCCACGGTAGACCTGGACACAGGGGCCATCGTGCAGATCGGAGCAGAGCCCGGGAATGTGCGAGACAGCGTGGACCTGCCTCAGCGGCTGGAAGAGGCGCAGGCGAATCTGGCCGAGCTGGGATTGTCGAAGCGCAGGGGATGACACCGATCATCCGGCAGAGGAACCCGCAGGGCGCGCCCGGCTTTCGTACTCAGGACTTCATCTACCTCCCGCAAGCAGATAGCTATCGCTGCCCGGCCGGAGTCCAACTCCGGCGCAAAGAAGCGGGCCGGGAGGGACAGCGGACGCGCTATCAAGCGCCGGGCACGGTCTGCCAAAGATGCGAGCACTTTGGAGTCTGCACCAAAGCGAGCGGCGGGCGAGTCGTGGGACGTGCGGCTCATCAGGAGCAACTGCAGCGCAACCAGGAGCGGGTGCGCAGTCCGCAGGGGAGAGCGCTGCTGGGGGCTCATCGCCAGCGGGCGGAAGGGCCGTGGTCGTATGCGAAACTGCGCGATTGGGTCGTCGCGGTCTGACCAATGCCTGGAAGAAGGCGCTGATCCAAGGCATCGGCTGGAACCTGATGAAGCTGGTGGCGCGCCTGACCGGCCTCGCCCCGCGGGGCCGGAGCGCCCTGGCCCACCTTTTCGCCGCCTGCATCCATTATGTCAGTGCTATGGGCACCCATTTCCATCATGCTCGCACTCAAATTCGTCTCCGGCTTCGGCTGTGGCTATCGCGCGATCGCCGAGATCAACCTCAAAGCCTCAGCCAAGAGGGCCTTTTATCACAGGGCTGCTAGGGGCCTCCGCGCACGACTATGCCCACCGCCGCCCAGAAGGTGCCGCTGACGAGATCGCCGACGATGAGGCCGACGGCAAGGGGCACGGTGTTTCGGTAGAGCCGCAATCCACCGAACCGGATCACGAGTGCCTTACAGGCCCAGGCGATAAGGAACGGGAAGAGGTCCCAGCCCATATCGGGCGCGTTCGCGACGAGGAAGCCAATCGGGTGGAACGGCCACCACCAAAAGCGGAGCCGCAGGGAGGCCAGGGTGATCGCCGCTACTGCGCCGAAGAGAAGCGCCGGAACGGTACTGTGCAAGGCCTCCTGTGGGCTAGTTAGCAGCTGGTTGACGGTGGCCCCGTCCTCGCGCATCTGCAGCGAGGGCCAGTAGTTCGCGGCGCCGGCGAAGGTGCCGAAGAAGCCGTAGTGATAAAGCCCGCGCACCAGAATCGTGGCGCCCACGGTCAGTGAAAGCACGAACGCGCCGATTAGCGCAGGGAGCAGGCGGGAGGCGCGAAGGCGAGCTGAGTCGGCGATCTTCAGCGCCTCCAGTGCGTGCCCGGTGCACACCGCCACCGTCGCGTCCGGCGTCACCCAGGTGGCCCACCGCATGGTGAAGAGGGTGACGATCTCGGCCGGACGCAGCCAGGCGCTGCCGGCGGGGTCCGTGATGACAGAGGTGATCTCCGTAGGGAACGTGACGACCCCGAGACCTGTCTCCGCGCGCAGGCGCGCCCAGACCAGGTAGTATCCCACGATCAGTCCGAGCAGGAGCAGAGCAAAGCTTGCCCGGCAACCGGAGAGCCGACAGAGATAGACCATCCAGGCGAGTGAGACGATGAGACCGAGTAGTGCCCAGCGATATAGGCGGGCACAGTCGTCCACGCCTATCCCCAGCACCGACTTCAGCACGGCCAGCAGATGGCGGCGACCCACCCAAAGCACCCAGAGCAGGAGGGCGTAGACAGTGCCGATGCCCTGGTAGGCGGAGGGCAGGAGCGACTGCCGACTGGAGCCTGATTGGGCGGAGATGCCCATGAGATTGGCGGCGATGGTGATGCCCTGGTGCAGCAGCCAGAAGAACCAACACGAGAACGAGATGTCCTTCGGAACGAGGTAGAGCAGGGCGATTAGCGAGGGGGATAAGTAGAGCATGACGCGCGTGACGCCCTCGAAAATCCCCCGCGGCTCGTCCGACGTGAGCGGCATGACTATCGGAATCGCAGGAACCGCCGGGAAATACGACTGGAGTGAGTCCAGGCTGACAAAGGTGGCCGAGGCCGCCAGCCCTATCCAAAACACGCGCCCGGCCGCCAGTCGCACCGGCCCGCTGGGCTGCTGCGACTGCACCATGTCCAAAGGGATCTGGGCGACCGGGAAACTGAGCCGCTCGTTATGCACCCACTGCCGATGGATTAGCACCAGCAGACAGAGCGTGGACAACCATAGGCAGAGCAGAAAAGAGCCCCAGGCGGCGAGGGGCAGGTACCAGAGTCGCCAGGGGACGTCAGTCCGCCCGACAAAGAGGCCGTTCACGGCCTCCGGGGATGACGGTGACCACCAGGCCGGGAGGAGGGGGAGGAGGGTATGCTCCCAGTCCGGGAATGCCCGCGCCAGGTAGTAGTACACCGGGGTCTTGGTGAGGAGGTAAAAGAGCACCGCGCGATGTGCCAGGGGAGCCCCGATGAGGAGCAGAAGGTAGACGACGAACAGTTCCTGGCGGCTGAGTCGCAAGCGACGCAGCAACGGGAGGGTGAGCGCCAGGGTGAGGAGGAAGAGGACCACCACCGGGACACGGGCCGGCACGCCGTCGCCCGGCCCCCCGCCAACGACCACCTCGACGTAGAAGTTGAGCGGCGCGATGACGAGCAGCAGCGCCATCCCCAGGAGCACCGCGCGGCGCGTTACACCGCCTGCCAGAGCAGGCGATCTCTCCGCGGGAAGGGCCTCGCGGCGTTCACCGGCGCACGCCAGGCGCGACGTAGTCACCGCGACATTCCGTCCGGACTTCGTGGAGTCTGGTGTGCTCACGGTCCACGCGTGAAGACAGTCGGACGGAGCCCCTTCGGGCGCTCCGTCCGTTCCATGTTCAGATCGCGACACTCCCTGCCCTTGGGCAGGTCACACTGGCGAAACTCTAGTACAACAAGGGAACGCCGGGGTGGCAGTTGATCGGCCCCGTGGCGCAAGAGCCACAGAGCGAGTTGGGGCCACATCCTACCGGCAGGAACTGCATCGAGATCGGGCTCTGCTGGCCCTTCTTCGATGCGACTCCGGCGGTGATGATGCTCATCGCGGAGAACCAGGCGGCATGGCCGTCGGCGAAGCCGACGTTGTCTCCGCCCAGATGGCGAGCAAACTGCGCACGGACGCTCGGGTTGGTGAGAGCACTTCCGTCTGCCGGCGGATCGAAGGTATCGCTCTGACCACCTTCACATTGCCCGGGGTTGCAGCCTGGGTACGTGCACGTCAAGCGGCACACATCCGGATAGGCGATATTCCAGAGCTCGAGGTGACGCCGGGTACCGCCATCGGCGCATACAGGGGTGTTGGACGCGTCATTCACGCGGCTGAGCTTCACGCCGGGGAGACCCCGTGTGTCGCAATAGATCTGGTAGCTGAAACCGCCCGTGTCCGGACTCGCGTCCATGAGCTGGGTGAGGGAATCTGTCACCGTGCCACCCCATCCGGGCGGCCAAGACTCAGAACATGGGCCAAGGCCCGTCTAGCCCTGGTCGCCAATCTCACTCACATGGGCCTGGTAATACTGAAGCAAACCGCCGTATCCGGGCACGATGAAAGCCGTGCCGCCTTCCCACTTGGCGCTGGGGCACTTCCACACATCTCGGTTCTTGATGTACTCATCGAAAACCACAGGCCAGCGAAGATACGGATTGGCCTCCCAGAGGACATAGCAGTCCGTGCCCGAGGGAATGGCGCCCCAGACACGGCTCTGCCCGAGTTGCCACCAGAAGTTCTTCATCGCCTGATCCGTCTCATACGGAGGAAAAGAGTCATAGTCGGTCAAGTAAAGCTGCACTGCCATGGCGATGTTCTTGACGTTGGATAGGCACTGTATTTTGCGCGCGGATTCCCTCGCCCGCGCGAACACGGGGAACAACATCGCTGCCAGAATGGCGATGATCGCAATCACCACCAGCAACTCGATGAGAGTGAAGCCCGCACGTCGTCGCGTCAGCATGTGACCTCCCGTGCTACTCGGAATGAAACAACCGCATACTGGGCTCGTCGGTACGCCGCTGCAACAGAAACGCTTTTTGCGCTCACCTCCTCTGCGTCCCCTCAGTGGCATGCTAAATCAGCGATGGCAGTATACGCTCCGCAGGCCTAACCGTCAGGGTATGGACGTGCGGAGTTGGTGTACAATCGGGCACGCCACCGCGACCTGGGGCAGTCACCACGGACCCCTGTCACCTCCTGCTGATCCG
This sequence comes from Armatimonadota bacterium, assembly GCA_050010895.1. Classification (GTDB taxonomy): domain Bacteria; phylum Armatimonadota; class Hebobacteria; order Hebobacterales; family Hebobacteraceae; genus JBEKKD01. The sequence goes on along the minus strand of JBEKKD010000301.1, from coordinate 2,062 downwards.
TCGTCTCACCACGGCGCGGCGCGCCGTCCCGGCTTTAGGGAGTCCTCCGGGAGCACCAGGTCCGGAGTCAGCGACTCGACGCGAGGCAAGTAGTACCTCTCGTAGAAGGCGGGGTCGTCGCCCTTCTCCTGCCAGAGCCGTTCCAGCTCTCGGAGCGCCGGGAGGTAGCGATTCCGGAATTCCGCGGACGGCTCGAGGCCGGACCAGTGGGAGGCGCGGCCGTTGTAGCGGAGGTTCAGCAGGTCCTGCGTGAGCTGAGGCACGTTTTCCCAGCGGTCGCCCTTCTGGACGCCGATGCAGTTTGCCTTGCGATACTGCGACGAGACGTAGCGCGGATAGGGCCATCCGATCCCGCCTTCGTACTGCGCCCACTCGCCGCGGAACGTAGCGGTGGCATAGGTGTCGATGGCCGGAATGAAGATATCGGGCTCGGAAAGAGGGGGCCCGCCGTTCCCCGGCTGGCCGGTGGTGTGGAGGACGATCACGCCATCCGGGAACAGCTCCCGCAGCATGCGCATCTCCTCGTACGCCACTACCCATTCGGGCGAGGGATCGCCGTCGGAGTAGACACCTTCGATACCGTATCGGTCGCGGAAGCGACGCACGTTGTCGATATACTCCTGGGGGTTGCGGCTGTAGTAGAAGTACATGCTCATGTAGGTGATCGGTCGCACCCCGGCCGCCTTGAGCGCCATGATGTGCTTCGTGAGCGCCGCCTCATCGTAGGGCACCCAAGACGGTCCCCAGCTCATGCCCCAGTTACGCTGGCAGAAGTCCCAGAGCACGGCCACATCCAGGTACCGGCCTCACTCCCGGTAGCGGCTCGGATCCACGCCCCGGAACGTGAGCGCCCAGTTCATATGGAAGGACTGCTTCCAGTCGAACGGTCGCGGCGGGAAGATGGAGAGGCCCAGGCGTTCGCCTGGGTCGACCTCCCACGCGATCTGCCAGCCCGGGTCGGCTGCGCTGAGGAAGGCGATATCGTTCTCGACCCCGACGAAGTCGAGCCCATCGGTCAGCACATGGGTGCGGGGCAGGCGGCCGGTGCCGAAGGGGATGTCGGGGTTCACGGCCAGGCCGCCCAGGTCGTCGACAGCCAGCAGATGGCCGCCGACGAAGCGGTTCCAACGCCCTCCGATCTTGCTCCGGAGAGTGAGCGTCACCGGCTGCTGCGGTGACACCATCACCAAGCTATCGCACTGCACGCCGAAGGTGATGTGGTCGTTGGCGAGCACGCACTCGCGCGGAGTTGTGGAGAGGATCGTAAGTCCGTCCAGCGGAAGCGATGACTTCCACTCAGCGACCTCTCGTCGCGTCTCCAGCAGTTGCTCCGCGCGGATGGTATCCGTCTCGCCGTCGAAGGTGTAGCGCGCGCCGGTGGCGCGAACCTGGATCGTGCGGCCCACTCGCTCCGCCCCATCGATACGCATGGGCAGCGCGCCAGGGCCGCCCCGAAATGTGACGCCAGCTCCCCGGGCATATGGGATGAGGGGCCTCGCTGGTAACTCGACGAGCGCGACGTCGGCGACGGCCAGCGTGCTGCCTTTGGGGAGACCGTAGGGCTGGAAGTAGAACCGTGCCTCGGCGCGATCGCCGCATCGGACATCGGCCGGGAATTCCCACTGCCAACGCTGCCACCCCTGCGTACGGTTCGGTATCCCATTCAGGTTGAACAGAAAGCCGCGGTAGTCACCCGTGTGGTGGTTCCAGACTCCCATGTTCACTTCGCTCGGGCGCGGAAAGTCCGCGTACAGCAGCACTGAAACGACATAGCTGCGGTTCGGCTTCAGATGGAGCGACCCTTCGCTCGACATCATGGGGTACACCTTGCGGTCCTTCGGGGAGAGGCGATACGCGCCCCGGCCGTCGCCAGCCGGCGTGTAGAGCATCTCCCAACTGCCGTTCCCACTCCACCGAGCGGCGGGCCGCGCGAGATCCTCCAGCCCCTTCCAGCGCAGCACCCGGCCGCCGCGCGCATCCACGCGCAGCAATCCCGGGGTTACCGGCGGCAGCGACCGGACACGGGGCGCCCCTGCACCTATCGCCATGCCTAGACCTCCTG
>JBEKKD010000300.1:0-5789 GCA_050010895.1 Armatimonadota bacterium | reverse complement strand
CGTGACGTCGACCGGCGCCCTAGTCATGTTCCGCACGAGGTAGAGGAAGATGGCGCACGGAATGCTGGAGTCCTTGTCATTCTGTGGTATGCAGGGATTGAACGCTTCCAGAGTTACCCGGATTGGAAACCCCGGCTCATCCATCTCCACGGTAGCAAAAGGCATGCGCCCAGTGAAGGCGCAGTTGCGGAAGTGGGCCAGGCCGCCTCCGGTGGAGCGGTCGCCACTGTCGCCGGAGCCAACGAGAGAGAGAATGCCGGGTCCTTTCAGGACGCGAGCCACGGCATCCCTGCCCTGCGGCTTCGCCCAGAGGGCGAAGAACGTGCCCGGGAGTTGTCTGCCTTTGCTGGGGCGGTTGAAGATCTCCCAGTCGCGCAACGAGCCGTTGCCGGCGAGGGAGACACAGCCAGTGCCGATGCCCCCCAGCGGAAAAGCGATGTGCTCGAGTTCGCGACCGCGAAAAGTCCGAGGCGGGCCCATCTTCGAGAGGGCTTCGCGTGTGTGGGGAAGACGTTTGATGCTCATCGGTCGGCTCCCAGGCAGCTAGTGTTTCAGGGGTACCGCGGCCGGAGCAGATTCCCCTACCGGTTCCGGGCGAAAGAAGAGGAGGAATGAGTCTGCGACGGGAAGTTTATTTGATGCACCTTAAGGAATTTGGTCGGATCGCGGCACCCTGTCTGGCGCCTACTGGCCGCTGCAGCAGGGAGGCGCGATCGGGGTTTGGTACAAGAGATCTCTTCTTCGACGGGAAAAAGGTTCGGTGGAAGAAACCACAATAGACAAAGACAGCATTCGCGACGTGGACGAGGGCGAGCCGGCGGGTCCGCCGCCGAGGGGCGGCCGGCTGCTCCGCAGGCGCGTCATCCTTCCGGCTATGCTGATCCTGCTGGCCGTCGTCGTCGCTCTCGGCGGTCGGTGGTATGCGTACAGCGCCGGCCGTGTGAGTACCGACGACGCGCAGATCGAGCCAGAGGTCTATCCCGTCAGCGCCCGCATTGCCGGGCATGTGTTGCGGGTGAAGGTTGATGAGAACTGGAGCGTCCGCGCCGGAGATGTGATGGCCGAGATTGATCCCCGAGACTATCAGGTGGCGCTCGACGAGTCCCAGGCAGCTCTGGAGCAGGCCCAGGCCAGCGCTCAGGCCGCGGTGGGGACGGTGAGCGTCACTCAACGGACGGGAGGCGCGGGCATCTCTCAGGCACAGGCAAGCGTGGCCTCCGCCCTGGCAAAGCAGGTGATGAGCGAGAGCGACCGCGCGTCTGCCCTGAGTCAAATCAGCTCCGCCCGCGCCGCGGAACGGGCCTCGCAGGCCGCAGTGGAAATGGCCCGCAAAGACGTCTCTTCCGCACGGGCCGCTGTGACGGGCGCGATTGCGGTCGCCGATCAGGCGGCGAAGGACGCAACGCGCATGGAATCGTTGGTCAAGCAGGGCGCCGTCAGCACGCAGGCACGAGATGCGGCGATCGCGCAGAGCGTCACCGCGCAGGCTAGCGTGCAGGTCGCTGAGGCGCGACTCAGCTCCGCTGAGGCAGCGGTGATTCAGGCGCAGGAACGGGCGAGACAGTCCGCCGCCGCTGTAACCCAAGCGGAGCAGAGCGCCGGCGCCGCGAAAGCCGCCATAGAGCAGGCGAAGGCAGCGGTCCGGCAGGCCCAGGCGGGTGAGCAATCGTCTCTGTCGAATCCCCAGCAGGTCAGGGTGCGGAGGTCAGAAGCGAGCGGCGCCAGAGCGCAGGTCGCAGCGGCCCATGCGCGTCTGGAACAGGCGAAGCTGAACCTTTCATACACGCGAGTCGTGGCGCCGATCGATGGGATCGTGGCCGCGAAGAACGTCCAAGAAGGCCAGTACGTTCAGCCGGGGCAGTCGCTCTTTGCCATCGCGCCGCGGCTGCACACACACATCCTGGCCAATTTCAAGGAGACCCAGCTCAGGAAGATCAGACCTGGCCAGAAGGTGGCGTTCACGGTCGATGCATATCCCGGCCTGACATTTCGCGGTAGAGTCGAATCGATCAGCCCCGGGACCGGTTCGGTGTTCGCGCTGCTCCCCCCGGAGAATGCATCCGGGAACTTCACGAAGGTCGTGCAGAGAGTGCCGGTGCGCATCGCCGTGGACGAAAGAACCAGTCCCCAGCGTGAACTGCGGGCGGGGATGAGCGTCGTCGCGACCATCGACGTCGCAAAGGAGAGATGACGGCCAGCGCGCGGGCTTCGAAAACCGACCGCGAGCCCGAGCCAGTGAGCCGCTGGCTGGTCACGGGGTGCATCATCCTCGGCACCCTGATGGGCGCCATCGATAGTAGCATCGCGAACGCCGCGCTGCCCGAGATGCGGGCCAGCCTCGGGGCGACGGTCACTGAGATCAGGGGGGTGGCGACCGGCTACCTCGTTGCGGTGGTAGTGATCCTCCCCCTGACGGCGTGGCTGTCGGCCGTGGTCGGCCGCAAGCGGCAGTCATGGCATTTCAGCACGCGTTTTTCATCATTGGCGCGCTGTTCATTGCTGCATTCCCCCTTATCTTTCTGCTGCGGCCGCGGCGCGAGGCTATTCCGGGGAGGAATCGATAGACGCTGCCGCTCGTCTGCTCATTGGAACACTGCCGCTGCGCGGGTTCTTGACACCCACCCAAGATTAGCTTGATACTTGGTTGGGTAAACATTTCGTGTTGCGAAGTATTCGCTCTATCCCATCATCTGTGTCAGGGCATCGCCCGTGAGTGAAACGGACATCATAGACGAGATCGCGGATACCTTGCCGGAGATAATGCGCCGACTCGTCAGCCATCCCATCTCGAGCGGCGAATGGGAACTCACTGTTGCGCAGATACGTGCGCTTCGGGCCGTCGCCGGGTCCATAGGGTCTGATCGGAGCGTTGCTGCGTCGTCTGCTCATCTCAATGGCAGGCGGCGCGAGAACCCGGCCATCACTATGGGTGAGCTCGCCCGCCATCTCGGGATCAGTCTCAGCGCCGCTACGGGGCTCGTAGACCGCCTCGTGCAACGCGGCCTCGTGGAGAGGGACAACGATCCTGACGATCGCCGTATCGTATGCGTTCGCTTGGCACCCGCCGGCAAGCGCGCTCGGGATGCCTTTCAGAGAGAGAAGAAGCGCCGCATGGATGCGGCGATGCGCCACCTGTCCGCACACGATTTGATGCTCATCGCGAATGGCCTTGCCGTGTTCCGCAAGGCCCTCGACGCCGCTGCCAAGGAGGGCGAGTAAGTGCACCCGCGATGTTTTTCCACTGCGTTGGCGTGTCTGTTCCTCACCGCCGCTGTCGTTGGGTTGTCTCCCGGAGGAGCGGCGACCGCGCCGCCGCGGGGCGTGACAGTACCGTCGCAGACGCAGGGGTCAGGCGGTTTGCCCGCGCCGCAGCAGACGCCCGCGTATGCTGCCGGGCCGGTGCTGGCCACCCCCCAGACGCCCACATACCTGCCGGCACTCCAGATTCCTCCCCTTCCCTCAGGCGCACCTAGTGCGGTGCCCTCCGGCCGCGCGATCAGCATCCCCGAAGCCATCACGATCGCCCTCGCCAATCAGCCGCAGCTCGCTCTCGCCGCCTACTCCTCAGACGCGGCTCGGGAGCGGGTCCGGGAGGCCGCGAGCGGGCTGTATCCGACCCTGAGCATCAGCGCCGCCGGGCAACACACAGTCTACAGCGGCGAGGCGACGACAGTCAGCTCCTCAGGTGGCTATAGCACGGATTTCTCGGCCCGCGAGTTGCTCTGGGATTTCGGCAAGACGCCAGCGACAGTCGGACAGGCGCGTAACCTGGCGGAAGCGGCTCGCCAAGCGCTCGCACAGACACGGCAGGATACCATCAACCAGATCAAGCAGAGCTACTACACCTTGCTCCAGGATCAGGAGCTGGTCAGGGTCCAACTGCAGACCGTCAACGACCAGCAGGCGAATCTGGAATTGACGCAAGGGCGGTTCGATGCCGGAGTAGCGCCGCGATCGGATGTAGCGACGGCCGAGGCCGCGGTGGCGGATGCAGTGCTGAACCTGGCTACCGCCCAGAATGCCGCGGCGGCGGCCAAGGTCAACCTGAACATCGCGCTGGGCATTGACCTCCGAACGCCCACCACCGTCGAGCAAGCCGACGAGGCGGGGCCGTCGGTGGTGGATCCGGCGACACTGGTGGAACAGGCGTTCTCGGGCAGGCCGGCCATCAAGCAGGCGCGGGCACAAGTTGATGCTGCCCGAAATGCTCTGCGGATAGCCCGAACGAACAATCGTCCGGACTTCATCCTCGGTGGTACCTATGGGCTAACGGGTGGGACCTTCCCCCCGGACAGCTCAGCAAGCTGGGCGTACGGGGTGAGCATGGCATGGCCGCTGTTCGATGTAGGATTGACCAAGGGACTGATCCGGGAGGCGGAGGCAAACCTGCTGGCGGCGCAGACCCAGCTTCGCCAGTCCGAGCAGACCGTGTCTTCACAGGTTATAGTTGCGTATCTGAATGTGCAAACCGCGCGGCAGAAGGTGACCGCGGCCGAGGCGGATGTCGCCAGTGCAGAAGAGTCGCTGCGGCTGCATACGGGCCGATACGAAGCGGGCGTGGCCGCGTACATCGAAGTCACGGATGCTGAGACCGCCGCTCTGACAGCGCGCACCAACCTGGTGAATGCGCGTTTCGCGTTGAGCACTTCGCTTGCCGCTCTTGAGTCAGCGTTGGGCGTTGTAGAAGGAGGATAGGTGATGACAGAGAGTGAAAGCACCAGCCTTCCCGAGGGAGCCGCGGTGTACGATCGCGTCGGGGGAGCCGGCCAAGTTGCCGAACGAGGGGCACGAACCCGCGACGGAGCCCAAGTCAGGGCGGCAAAGGGACGACGACGCCTGCTAGTGAACCTGGCAATAATCGTGGTCGTCGTGGCATTGCTCGCGGCATTCCTGGTTCGACGCGCGGAAGCGCCGAAAATGCCGGCAGGGCTGGTGACGGGCCAGGCTGAGAAGATAAGCATCACCGAGACGGTGTCGGCGACGGGATCTGTGACGGCGCAGACCGGAGCTGAGGTGCATATTGGCTCTCAGATCACCGGCACCATCAAGCGGCTGAATGCAGATGTAGGCACGCAAGTGAAGGCGGGTGACGTGATCGCAGAGCTGTACGTCCCCGACCTGGAAGATGCCGTGCGCCAGGCGGTGGCGACACTCAACCTGAACCGGCAGAAACTCTCTGAACAGCTTGCCGGAGTGAGTCTCCAGGACACCCAGGCGCGGACTGGTGTCGATAGCGCGAAGGCGGCCCTGATCTCAGCACAGGCGAATTCCACGCAGGTGCAGAAGTCAGCCGATCTTCAGCGGGCAACCGCACAGGCGGCGGTGCGCCAGGCTCAGGCGAACGACACCAACTCCCAAGCCAATATCAGGCGGACGACACAGCTTTTCGGGAAAGGGTATGTGGCTCAAGCGGATGTTGACACGGCCACCATGACGGCCCAAGTGAACTCGGCGCAGTTGGCCTCGGCGCAAGAGAATGTGCGACTCGTCAACAACCAGATTGATGCGAACCTGGAGGCAGCGCGGCAGCAAGTGAACCAGGCGAAAGCGGCCTTGGCGGCGGCGCAGGCCGGACTGGCGAACAATGCCATCAAGCAGGAACAGGTCGCCGAGGCGAGAGAGGCGGTGAAGCAGTCTGAGGCGGCCTTGGCGCAGAGCCAGGCGCAACTGGCGAAAGCTTCCATTGGGAGCCCGATCTCAGGCACCGTGCTCCAGCTCACTCAGCAGCAGGGGGAAACTATCGCGGCCGGCCTGTCGGCGCCGACGGTCATCATCGTCGCTGATCTGAA
>JBEKKD010000299.1:0-6384 GCA_050010895.1 Armatimonadota bacterium | reverse complement strand
GTAATAGGCGCCGGGCTGGATCTCGATGATATCGCCGGGGTTCGCTTTCATCTCACACGCCTCGCGCAGCGCTTCGATCCCGGTAATCCGGCGGACCGCGGCAAACGCAGGCAGGGCCGCGGCGATCAGAATCGCACATAGCAGCATAAACCGAACCTCCCTCAATGTAGCACTCCTCTCTTCGGCCCGAGTGCTCTCGGGTGGATCGCTCAAGCCTTCTGCCCCGTCAGCAGATTCACAGCAGTCCAGACGCCCTCACTGACCATCGCTCCCATCAGCAGCCCGATCGCCAATGGGACGAGAGAGCGGTACAGTCTGAGGCCGCCGTAGCGAATGGTTAGCGTCTTCCACAGCCACCCGATGAAGAGCGGCATCCAGTACCAGTGCATGCCCCAGCAGTTCGCCGCGAGATACCCGGCGGGGTGGAGCGGCCACCACCAGAGCCGCATCCGCAACAGGCTGAGGACGATCGCCACCACCGCCCCTGCGCCGATGGCGATGACGCCGTTGGGATCAGGCGGCGTGGGAGTGCCGATCGTTTCATAGATGTAATCTCCCATGTAGCGTAACTGGGAGCCCAGCCATCCCGAAGACGCGGCGCGAATGTTCGAGAATCCGTAATGATACATCCCCGTCATGACGACGTAGATCCCTATGCCAAGCGAGAGGAGGAAGCCTGCCAAGATCGCCCTGAACAACGGCCGAGAGGTGATTCGGGCGGAGTCCGCGATCTTCAGCGTCTCGAGGCTATTGCCGGTACACACATCCAGAGTCACCCCGAAGCCGGGCGAGTAGCTCCACCTGAGGCTGAGCAAGGCGAGCAATTCGCTCGGCCGGTAGACCGCACTGCCGAACGGCATCAGCATGGCGATGTTGGGTCTCATGGGAAAGGCAAGGAATCCGAGCCCGGTCTCGGCGCGCAGCCTTGCCCACATCACGTAGTAGGATACGATCAGGGCCATAATGGCCAGGCCCACGAGGGGTCGGACGCCCATCATCGTGCAGAAGCATACAAGATAACCGATGCAGAGCGCGAAGCCAAGCAGCGCCCAGCGGTAGGTCATCGGCTCGCCGGCATCACTCTCATTTCCCTCGATCCCAAACGCTATCCGGACCGCCCTCAGCAGATGGCGGCGTCCCGACCAGAGCACCCATACCCCGAGTGCCAGTACCGCGCCACCGCCCTGGTGATAGGGCGCGGGGAAGGCACTCGTCGACCAGCCTTCCGGGACCAGAGGAGCGGCCCCCGCCGCGATCGCTGACACCGTCAGGGCGACGCGGACGAACCAGAAGAACCAGCAGGAGAACGATAACTCCTTCGGGATGAGATAGGCGAGCGCGATCAGAGGGAAGTCGATATCGAGAATGATGTCGCCGACCCCTGCCCACGGGCCCGTGATCACGTGGGGCACGAGCACCGGGCCTACCAATGGCAGGGATGGGATCGAGGGGAAGTACCTGGAAAGCCCATTGACCAGGCCAAATGCGATGGGCACCGCGAGACCGACCCGGAAGAGAGACCCGGTCGGCAATCGGCCCGCGGCGCCATCCGGCAGCGTCTGCACAGTCTCCAATGGCACCTGCGCCAGCGGGAAGGTTAGCCGCTCGTTGGTGATCCATTGCCGTCTGACGATGACCACAGCAAAGAGTGATGCCAGGGAGAGCGCGATCAGATAGGACGACCAGGCCGACAGCGGGATGGCCCAGCGCGCCCACAACACCGAGGCCCCTCCCCGGAAATAGCCCTCGACGCTTGCCATGTCCGTCGGCGCGAACCAGCTCGGGATGTACTGGAAATAGGTGGGCTCCCATTGGGGGAATGCCCGCACCAGATAGCGCTGAATCAGGTTGAAGGGCAGCATCCATGCGAGAATCCCGTGGGATACGAGCGGCGCGCCCACGAGCATGATGCCGTAGATGGAGAGCAATTCGCCCCGGCTCAACGGGTTCAGACCGATTCTGCGCGCAGGCAAGTTGAGTAGAGTCAAGAGGAAGAGGATGACCAGGGGAGCCATCGCAGGCATGCCCGTGGCAAACGTGTAGACGATGCCATACACGAGTTCCGCGTAGAAGGCTGCCGGCGCAATCAGCACGAGAAGACCGAGGGCAATCGCTATGGCACGAGTGGTGATCCCGCGGCAGGCGGTGATCTCCTGCTGATGATCGGCAGCCTCCATCGGCCACTACCCTGACAAGCTTTGTTCCCCCCTGCATGACCAATCTTTCTCGCCGCCGGCCGATCCGTCCTCGCGAGATTGACACATCTTACACATATCACGACACATAGTTCACTTGGCGAAACGGGGGGCCGACGTTCTGCGCTCGCGCTGCCTTTGCTGGCGGGCAAGTCGTCTGCTCGCCGGCGCACGAGCCATTTCGCCCCGGCCGGCGGATAGAGGAATCAGTCACACCGCGGGCACCTCACGTTCGTGTTGCTCGCGATAGCGCCCGGGAGTACATCCGTAGGCCTTCACGAACGCGCGATGGAGATGGCTGTGGTCGACGAACCCGGTCTGCTCGGAGATGGCCTTGAGAGGAAGGTTCGTGTGCGCCAGCAACCGCGCCGCATGACTGAGCCGCGCGCGGAGATCGAATATGCCAAATGTCGTACCCATCGTCTGTCGGAACAGGAACCGAAAGTGCGTGACGCTCATAGAGCACACCGCTGCCGCCTCTTCGAGACTCGTCCGTCGCGCCGGGCGGGACTGCACCAGGTCGAGCGCGGGAGCCATGCGGGAAAGGTTGCTCGCGCGGCATGCCCGGAGCGATGCATGCTCCCGCGGGAGCTCCCATGACCTGAAGAGCAGGAGCAGCAGGCCAAGCACTCCCTGGCGGACGGCGGTCCGCCACCCTGCGGGCGTATTCTGGAACTCCCATCCCACCTCGTGGGCGATGGAGACCGCCCTCCGCCTGACCTCGTCCGTGCGGACCCATGGCCGCGCGGCCGGCGCAGCCGCGAACAGACTCAGCCACGACACATCATCGAAGCTTTCATCGCCCAGAAACTGGGGAAGGAAACACACGAGCAGACGGAAATTCCCGGTACCGCGCCAGCGGTACGCATGGGGCTCCCAGGCGCTGACTAACCAAATATCGCCAGGTCCCAACGTCACCTCAAAGTCGCCGAACCGCCTGTCGACCTCGCCACGGATGACGATGCCGAGCTCGAATGGCTGGTGCATATCGGCATTGAACTCGCGAGCTGTGGGCTGGTAGTCCAGGCCACCCGTCATCACCTCTCCCGCCGGTAACAGATCCATCACCTTCGGCAACACGGAACCCTCCTGTGATGCCTGCCGGTACACGTGCTTCGCCAGATTATACACATACCCCGACGCGCCGTCCACTGACGACGGCGCACGCGCGCGGTACTCTGTAGGTATTGGCGGACTTTCGACTCGGCGTCCGCCCGGGATCACGAGTGAGGAGGGCGCTGTGGCAGGTCGGAGGATTGCCATCGTCGGTGGCGGAAGCGTGATGTGGACGCCGATTATCCTTGCGAATCTGGCTGCAAACGAGCGTCTGGGGGGATCACATATCGTGCTGCATGACATCGATCCCGGAGCGCTCGCGCTCACATATCGCTTCGCGTTGGCGCACCAGAGACGGACTGCATCGGCGCTCACTTTCTCGCAGACTACCGGCCAGGCGGAGGTGCTTGAGGGCGCCGACTTTGTTATAGTCACGATCTCCACAGGCGGCCTCGAGGCCATGCGGCCGGACCTGGAGATTCCGGAGCGCTATGGCATTTTCCAGACCGTGGGCGACACCGTGGGTCCAGGGGGCATTTCCCGCGCGCTTCGCAATATCCCGGTCTTCCTCTCTCTGGCGCAAGCAATGGAAGAGCGCTGCCCCCACGCGTGGCTTCTCAATGTCTCGAATCCGCTTTCCGCACTGACGCGCGTGGTCGCCAAGGAAACGGGCATTCGCGCGCTGGGCCTCTGCCATGGCGTGGTGGGCGTCGCGCAGGAGTACGCTCAATTCTTCAGGGTCGGACTTGATCACTGCGCGTATGTCAATTCCGGTCTGGATCACTGCGCGTGGTTCACCGAGTTCGTAGTGGACAGCCGCCCGGCCATCGATATCCTGCGAGAAAAGGGCCTTGACGCGTGGCTCGCCAAGTCGCCTGTCGAGGCGAAAGCCGATCCGGTTTTTGCCCCGCTCTATGGCCTGCGCTGTGGGCTACTTCTCGGCCAGCAGCTCGGAGCTCTGCCGGCCATCGGGGACCGGCATATGGTGGAGTTCTTCCCTACCTTCCTTCAGGGGCTACAGAACGTCGATAGGTATGGGCTTGTCCGGACTACCATCGCTGACCGCGAACGGTACTACCAGAGCTGCCGATCCCGGCTGTTGAGTTGGCTCGATAGACCGGGAGCACTGTCCACGGAGGCAGCCAGCGGCCGCGAGGGCGACGATGTGGCCGCCTGGGTCGTGGCACTGTCCGGCGGGCCGGCAGTTGAGGACAACGTGAACGCGCCGAATGTCGGTCAGATTCCCGAACTCCCGCTGGGCGCAGTGGTCGAGACACGTGGTCTGCTGGACGGCGCTGGCTTCCATCCCTTCACACGGTCGCTGCCCAAACAGCTCGCGGCCGTCATCTACCCTCATGCCATGAGAGGCGAACTCGTCGTCGAGGCCGGTGTGGACGGCGACGTGGGCAAGGCGCTGGCCGCGCTCACGACCGATTCCCTGGTGGCGGCGGTCGAAACAGCGCGACCGATGCTCCAGGACATGATGGCGGCCAATAGGAGGTGGCTCCCCCAGTTCGGGGGATGACGTGCACCGGTACGGCGCTCGCAGCGCATCGGAAGTCAGGCAGAACCAATGCCGCAGTCGGGTGGCGCGATCAGATGGCGATGCTGGGACGGCGTGGCGCGGGCGCATCGCCGCGGCAGGGAGAACACCCCTACCTCTCCGACAGAAAATACACATCGCCCAACACATCATCCATTGACCGGGGCTATGTGCCCGGAATATGATCAGCAGTGCTTGGACTTACGGCCGTGTACGTACGGGAGAAAGCGCCGGCCGTGCGGACATTTGCCTGTACAAGGCCAACGGCGATACCGGCCGCATGCAGGGGGATCGCTGGGGGCGCTGGCGAGGAGGTGATAGCAGGGCACACACGCTGAGGCTGATGTGAACTGTCATTTCCCCCGAAGGAGGGATTTCCGTGCGGAAGAGAGGCTTTACACTCATTGAACTCCTGGTCGTGATCGCGATCATTGCGATCCTCGCGGCAATGCTGTTCCCCGTATTCGCGCGCGCACGTGAATCGGCGCGCAAGATTCAGTGCCTTTCCAACGTCAAGAACATCGCCACCGCGGTGCAGATTTACTTGACCGATTATGATCGGTTCCCGACCAAGAACCACGATCAAGCCGAGATCCAGATGCTGGACGACCTCAGCTCGAAAGGCGGCTGCGGACAATACAGTACGCACCGGCTGAATGGGTCGAATCCGTTCCTGCGCTGGCAGGTGGTGCTGGACGAGTACGTGAAGAACCGCCAGGTCTGGCAGTGTCCCAGCGTCCGCACCGCCGAGTACGCCAAGTGGATCGTCCCCGATTACACGAGTCCATGGTGGCTCTATCTGCAGCAGACCAGGAGCCAGTGGGGCAGTGGTTCCTCCACGTGTGGCGGCGGTCCATGCTGCCATGGCTGGCCCTCCGGTTGGGGTGGCACGGTCACCGATTCCATGGTGCAAGGAGCGGCAGGGGAGAACACGGGGGCATTCAGTTGCTCCGTCGCCCCCAATACCGGGAGCCTGTGGGACCGGAAGACAGCGGAGCTCGACGANCCCGAGTGCGTGGGTGGTCTGCGGCGATTCTCAGGGCGGTCTGCAGATGTATACCGCGTTCACGAACGCCTATGCTAACGCCTGCTGCATGGGTCTCACGGACGCCCACGGCACGGACGTCGACAAGAAGTACGATAGCGATCCGAGCTATCGCAAGCAGTACGCCCCCCACCTGGGCGGAACCAACATGGGGTTTGCAGATGGACATGCCTCCTGGTGGGACGCGGAAGCTGCTATCCAGCAGGCCGGGAACGCGATGTGCTGCGCTCCTGAAACCAACTACACCGGCTGTTATTCGACCCCGGCCGCGCCGGACACCAGACTCAGGGGCCTCTGCCCGTGGGACACGTTGGAGTGATGCGGCCTGAAGCGATGTGATTATCACCTGCGGCGGTCTCTCTCGAGACGCCAAGTTCAGCGTGCATTCAGGGGGCGGAGTCCGTCGATAGCGGGCTCCGCCTCTCTGTATGCCGGGCATGTACTCGTTCTCGGAGGTGAGAGTCCTCTACGGGCCAGGGAGTCGGCACCGTTATGCGAAGGCAAGGGCGTCGCCGTGAGGCGGGGTCTGAAAGAAGCCGGAGCCA
>JBEKKD010000298.1:0-5832 GCA_050010895.1 Armatimonadota bacterium | reverse complement strand
CGCGGCTGTCCTGCTGCTGTCGCTCGTGGGCATGCGCGAGCTTTTCCGTCTGGCGGTCGCGTCGAGCCTGCGGCCGGTATCCTGGATTGGGTACGCGGCGACAGTCGCGATCATCGCGGCCACCACGGTCGAGAGCGTGACATTCGCACGCGAGGGTGTTCTCGCCGAGGCCGCGCTGTCGCAGCGACTGGTCTTCGTCTTCGTGCTTACCGTTGTCGCGCTGCTTATGCAGCAGGTGCTCGCCTTCCCGCCCCCTCTGGCGCTTGCCAATGCCGGGGCTACGCTGCTGGGCGTGGCCTACGTGCCGCTGCTGCTCAGCTACCTCCTCAGGTTGCGCGCGATATCGCTCGAACCCACGTGGCTGGCGGGAACGCGGGTGACGATCCAGTCGGGCGCGTGCTGGCTGGCTCTCGTGATCGCGGCGTGCTGGGCGATGGACACGGCCGCGTACGCGATCGGGAAGCTCTTTGGGAGGCGCAAGCTGTGCCCCGCGATCAGCCCCGGCAAGACGGTGGAGGGGGCGTCTGCGGCGCTGGCGGCGGCGGTGGTGCTTTCCGCCGGGCTGGGGATGTGGTTCGGGCTGGCGCTGCCGTACGGCGCGGTGCTCGGAGCGATCATCGGGGTGGGGGGGCAGGTGGGGGATCTCGCGAAGTCGGTCCTGAAGCGGCAGGCCGGGGTGAAGGATTCGGGGGCGATTCTGCCAGGCCACGGTGGGGTTCTGGATCGGTTCGACAGCCTGCTATTCGCGGCCCCGCTGGCGTACTACTACCTGGCGCTCTTCGTGAGGTAGAGAGGATCGCGCCGATCAGCGGCCGCGCGGGAGGCGATCGATGAGGTGCTGGGGGAGTCGAGCTTCTCGCATCTTCCTCTGCACGGCGGGGATATCGTAGCTCGCCCGGCGGATCTCGAGGCGCTGCGCCTTCGTATCGTAGATCCCGAAGCTGGCATCGGGATTGCCATCGCGGGGCTGTCCGATGGAGCCGGGGTTGACGATATAGCGAAGGTCGGGCTTGAGGGCGATCGAGCACCCCAGCAGGGCTGAGTGTGAGTCGGCGTGGCGGGCGCCCTTCCGATTGCGGTAGTACTCGGCGACGTGCGTGTGGCCGATGAAGCAGGGCGACACGGGCATCGACTCAAAGGTCCCCATCGCGTCGGCGGGGGCGACGATGTACTCCATGTGATCGGGATAGGCCCCGTGGACCAGAAAGGCGTCCGGCAGCTCTGCTGTGAGGTCGAGGCCCTCCAGATACGACTTGGCGTCTGCCGTGAGGCGCTCGCCTGTCCATTCGATGGCCGCGCGAGCGAAATCGTTGAACCAGTCCAGGCTGTAGCGGCCGATGGCGGCGAGGTCGTGATTGCCGGCGACGCAGGTCAGGTTCGGAAGCGACTGCAGCCGGTCGATGCAGGCGATGGGATCCGGCCCATAGCCGACGATATCCCCCATGCAGAGGAATGCATCGACTGAGGTCAATTCCGCGAGCGTGGCGGTGAGTGCCTCGATATTGGCATGGATATCAGAGATGAGCCCGTAGGTCATGGTGGGCACGCGTATTCTATGAGGGAGGGATGGGGCTGTCAAGGGATGAAGAGACGAGGAGGCGAGGAGGCGAAGAGACGAAGAGTTGGAGGGAGCGGCACGGTTGACACGGTCGTGCAGCGGCTGCGGATGCGCTGCCTCCCTCGCCAGAGCGAATACCAGGCAGGGGTTGGGGTTGGAAGCGCAGTAGGAAGGCGCGCTGATACAGGAGCGGATGAGCGTGACATATGAGGAGCTACGCGATGGACTCGGGCGCGCGGGCATCGGCGGAGGTGATGTCGTGTTCGTCCACGCTTCGGTCAGCAAGATCGGCCGTCTCGAGGGAGGCATGGATACGGCGATCGACGCGCTGCTCGACGCGCTCGGGCCGGGCGGGACGCTGGCGATGCCGGGGTTCACGTTTCAGTTCTTCGAGGCGGAGGCGCCGGTTTTCGATGTGCGCAGGACGCCGTGCTGGGCAAGCAAGCTGTACGAGCGATTCCGGACGCGGCTGCCGGTGTTCCGCAGCCATCACGTAACGCATTCCATGTGCGCCGTAGGCGCGAGGGCGCGGGAGCTGACGGCCGCGCATTCGGCCTCGCCGTGCGGACCCGAGAGCCCATTCGTGAAACTCGCGAACTGGGGCGCGAAGATCTTGCTGATCGGCGTTTCCCACAACTCGAGCACCACCTTCCATGCGATCGAGGAGCAGGAGCGCGTCCCGTACATGCGGCTGCGAGAGGTGAAGGGGGCGACGATCATAGACGAGGATGGCAGGCGGAGCCCGATAGAGACATTCGTGCACGAGTTGAGCCATCACTACGACTTCAACAGGATGAACGAGACGCTGAAGCGGGAGGGGATCCAGCGGGAATCGGCGATCGGCGGCGCGCTGGTCCGGTGCCTGGATGCGGGCCGGATGTTTGCGGCGGCGGTGCGTGAGGTCCGGAAAGACCCGGAAGCGCTGATGATGCACGGCGGGAAGGAGATGTGGATACCGGTGGCGGTCGGGGACGTCCCGGGATAGCGTTCACTACAGAGGTGCAGAGGAAACGGGAGAGAGCGATGAGTGAAAAAGTCGGGATCGTGGGCTGCGGCGGAATCTCGCGATCGCATGTCGAGGGATATAGGGCGGCGGGCGCGGAGATCGTGGCGCTGACCGACGCGAATCCCGCGGCGGCGAAGAAGCTATCGGATGAGCTGGGAGGGGTCGCGATCTATGCCGATTTCAGAAAGCTCGTCGACGAGGGCAAGCCGGATGTGATCAGCGTCTGCTCTCCGCCGGTGGCGCACGAGGAGGCGGCGGTGCACGCGCTCGGGCGCGGCGTGCACGTGCTGTGCGAGAAGCCGATGGCATATGATGTGCCGAGCGCGCACCGTATGCGAGACGCGGCGAAGAAGTCACAGGCGCTGCTGATGCCCGCGTTCCGCCACCGGTTCCTGCCGGCGATCATCGCGCTGCGGGAGATCGTCGCCGCGGGCACGATCGGCGACATCGTGTTCTTCAACAACGTCTTCTGCGGGCCGATGCCTGGGATGGAGAAGACGTGGTTCACGAAAAAGGCGGTAGCGGGCGGGGGGAGCCTGCTCGATACCAACAGCCACTCGGTCGACCTCTTCCGGTTCATGGTAGGCGAGATAGCGGACCAGAAGGCGGTGATGCACCGGCATTTCAAGACGACGGATGTGGAGGACGCGGGGATTTTGATCGCTCAAGCGGCGAACGGGGCGGTGGGAGCGATGGAGTCATCGTTCGTGGCGGGCATCGGGATGGCGTTCATCCACATCATGGGGACGAAGGGGCTGGCGAGGTACAACTATGGGGACGGGACGGTGCGAGTTCACCTGACGGACGGCGAGGAGGAGAGCCGCCCGGTGCAGGAGAGCTGGGGGTTCGTGGAGGAGGTGGAGCACTTCCTGGGCGCGGTGCGGGGGAAGCATGGCCTGGCGGTTACGGTCGAGGATGGGGTGCGAGCGATGGAGGTGATCTGCGCGGTGTACTGACCGGCGCGGCAGCGGCTGCGCCGGGCTAGGCGATGATGCGCGGAGGCGAGGGATCGCTCTCGAAGCGTTGTCTGGCTGCGCCCAGCAGCTCGCGGGCGGTCCTGGCATCGCTGGGGAAGCTGGCGAGCGCGCAGTGAAGCACCTCATCGGGTGGCGAGGAACGCTGGAGCCGATCGCAGATGAGCGATGTCTCTTTGAACGGCAAGCTGAAGATAAGGGCAAGCTCCGACTGCCCTGCGCGGAAGACATGGTCGAGAACGCGGACCTGTTGATAGATGCGCTTCGCGGCCGCGGCCAGGGTAGCCGCGGTGATCGGCGCCTCTGAGCCGTTCGGCCGAATGATGGCGAGAGTCAGGGGAGCGCCGTGCACCTGGGCGCGGGCAACTTCCCGAGTCAGGCTGCGACGCAGGTGCTGGATCCCGAACAGACCGGTCTCTTCATCCACCACCCCCGGGACGATGAGCCTGAGGGCGCCCGGTGAGATCAGGCGGTCCTCTTCCTTCTGCACATCGAGTAGCAGACCGCGTATCTTCTCCAGCGCCTGGCGAAGGATGCGCGAGATGCGACTGGTGCTGCGGGCGACGATGCGGGCGACTTCGCGCTGCGTGAGGTCGTCGTAGAAGAAGTGCTGGACGATCCGCTGCTCGAGGACCGGGAGACGACCGAGGAGGTTCTTCGCCAGCATGCGGTCGACGATCTGCTCCGTGAAGTCCTCCCCGACGGGGTCGGCGAGGGCCTCCAACGACTCGGGGGCCAGCAACTCCTCACCCTCGGCAACATACGTGTCGGGAGTGCCGAACTCACTCTCCTCGTTCCGCTCCCAGCGCGGCATGCCCAGGAGGCGACGCCGGTCGCGGAGGTAGTTCTTGATCGTCCCCGAGATGACCGGGTAGGCGTATGTCGAGAATTGCACGCCGTAGTCGGGAAGGAAGCGCTCGATGGCGCGGATCAGGCCGAGGCAGCCCTCCTGAATAAGGTCATCGTGCGCATCGCGGGCGACGGCGGCATACTTGTTCGCGATCTGGTAGACCAGACCCATATGCCGCATGACGAGGCTGTTTCGTATTGACAGATCGCCCGTCCGGCGGTATTCGCGCCAGAGGACGATGCTTTCGTCTTCCAGAAGAACTCGCGAGGTCATGGACTCCAGAGGAAGCGGGCAGCATGGGATGCGCTTCCCTGTGGGAGGCGCAGCAGACGTCAATAGCTGAACCGGCGTCCCCAGGAGTTATTCCATAGGGAGAGGGCGCGCTGAGACCGCTCTCAGGGCCTTTTGCGGGTGTGTTGACGACACAACCGAGTTAGTTGTAGCGCTCCTCGCGCCAGGGGTCGGCGTCGTCGTGATAGCCGCGGGCTTCCCAGTAGCCGATTTCCTTGGCCTCGGTGAACTCGATCCGGCGAACCCATTTGGCGGCCTTGTAGGCGTACTTCTTTGGGACCACGAGGCGGAGAGGAAAGCCGTGGGCGGGGTCGAGATCCTTGCCGTTCAGCCCCCAGGCGAGGAGGACGTCGGGTTCGAGCGCTTCCTCGAGGGTGAGGCTGGTCGTGTAGTCGCCGTCGCAGCCGACGGTGACGTGGTGGGCGCGCTCGGTCGGTGAGACCAGGTCGCAGAGATCCGAAAAGCGGACGCCTTCCCAGGCGCAGTCGAGCACACTCCAGGTTTCGACGCAGTGGAAGTCGGAGATGTCGATGACGGCGGGCAGGGCGCGAACCTCGGGATAGGTGAGGCGGCGCGCCGTGATCACTTCTCCTTCGATACGGAGATCCCAGCTCTCCGGATCGAACGCCGGGACCGCGCTGGTGGAGCGGACGGGGAGGTAACCGATGGCGTGTTGGTTGGGAGGGAGGCGGGGATCGTCGGGCATGGTTGTTCACCTGGGGGGAGGGAGCACAGGAGACAGAGTGCGAGGTCCTGCCGCAGAAGAGAGCGGGTACACCTCACCGACGTGCCAGCGCTGCGCCCAGCGTGTAGCCCTGCTCACGCCCGTCTTGGTGGCACTGGCGGGGGCGGGGGGTCATCACTGTTCTTGGGCGGCGCGGGCGGCGGGGACGCCGGCAGAGGCGGCGGGGGCGGCTCCCGCCTGGGCGGCGGGTTGTAGCCCTCCCTCTTCGAGGAAACGCGTTCCTTCTTCTGACTACTCCTGCCCATGTCTATCCTCGCGAGCCCCTCCACTAGTCCATCCTCTCCTCGCACGCCAGACGAGATAGCGTCAGCTTAGTCGACGGGCGGGCTATCTGTCCACCTATCCAGCGCCTCCAAGTACCTCTCCCGCGTCCCCTCCCCAACCTCCGCCGGCAGGTTCGGCGCGGGG
>JBEKKD010000297.1:0-5839 GCA_050010895.1 Armatimonadota bacterium | reverse complement strand
CGTTCCACCAGAGGAACGTCGAAGGCGGTCAGATTCGCCGACAGCAGATCGGCCAGGTCCGCCAGATGGCGATCCAGCGTGCCAGCAGCGCCCTCACTGTGAAAGTCAAGCACAGCCAGCGCAGGAGTCGCCCCATGAACTGTCGGCAGCGGCTGGGCAGGAGGCAGGTGGAGCGCGCTGATGAGGGGGTCTGTGACCTTCGCGGCCAGGGTGGGCAGGTCGGGTGTTGGGCCGGTGACGGTTCCGCTCCACACCTGCTTGGCGGTGGCGACGCTTTCGACCGTCACCTCCGCTGCCAGCCCGGCTCCGCCCAGGATGCGAAGCAGCACCAGGTAATCCGCCGACGCGGCCTGGCCGAAGCGCTGGGAGGTCGCGGACTGAGTCAGCTCCGCTGCGCCCATCCCCAGCTCGTCCAGGAACAGCGCGGTCTGACGCCGACTCACCACGCGCGCCCCCGAGCGGCTCCCCAGTTCACTCTGCACCAGGTGCACCAGGCCATCCTGGAGCGACCGCAGCTCCGGCGACTGCCGCTCCTCACCGATGCCCACGACCGCGATGGTTGGGGGCGCGCTCGTCTGCTGCCCCCACGTCAGACCGCGCAACAGAAGCAGCAGAGCGGCGCAGACGGCGATGCGCACCCACTTCATCTCGACGACTCCGCGTCGAGCAGAGCGCGCCCGGGTGGGGTCAGAAGCTGGAGCGCGAGGTGCTCCAGCAGCCCGTGCTCAACGCTGGTTGCTGATTCGTCGAAGTCCGGCTGAGAGAGCAGCAACACCCCTTTGCCCACCTTGAACTCGCGGAACAACTGCGTGCCGGTCCGGCCGCTCGCATACGCGTCCAGGAGCGCCTTCTCTCTGCGCTTCACGAGCAGCCCATAGGAGGGGTCGGTCTTCCCTATCCCCCAGAGCAAGAGGTTCGGTTCGAGCAGAAGGTCGGGCGCGTCTGTGACCGGGATGAAGTCGATGCGTGGAACTCCCAGCGCGCTCAGCGCGGCAGAGCGGTCACTGTTGGCGCCGGCTATGAGCAGCGCGTTCCCGCGTTCCACGAACACCCTCAAGCTACTGAGCCACTCCACGCGCTGGTCATCAGGCTGCACCCAGTCATCGCCCGCCAAGCTCAGCAGGGCGGCCGCCGGCCCCTCCCCCTCGGCCCCAGGGGCCGGCGGCGCTGTACCAGCGCTGAACGCGAGTCGCTTGACCTTCGGCGGCGTCTCCGACTTCTTGGTCGCCCACGCAAGCACGTCTTCCCAAACCCATCCGGCAGCAGGCTCTTGTGCCATGTCAGTCAGCACTTGGTCCGGGCAAACGATCAGCCTCGATGTGCCGAAGGAAGCGATCAGCGGCAGGGAGAGTGAGCTGCCCTTTCCTGCCCAATGAAGCACATCACCGGGCAGCACGTCCGGCAGCTCCCGCTCGGCGCGAAGCGCGAAGGGCCACTGAACGCTCACTAGCGGCCCGCCGTGCAGCATCGGCGGGGCCTGCTCGTCCGGCAGCGTGAGCCAGACGACCGATCTGCCCTGCTGAAGTTGATGGGCGATGGCAGTCACCACGTCTTCCGAGGCGGGCCCGAGCTGCGCTATGTGGCAGACCAGCAAATCGCCGCGGAAGCGCTCGACGCCCAGGGGATCGCCGGCGCTGATCTCTTCGGACGGCGCCTTCCCAAGCGCCGGCGCCACCAGCTTCTCACGATCGACCACCGCGATTTCCTTGGTGCGCAGCAGTTCCGTGAGCCGATCTGGGTTCCACCGCGGGACGATCACGGCTTCTAGCTGCACGGCCGGAGGGGGCGCGGCACTGAGCACCTTCGCGGCAATGGAGAACGACACACGCGACCGGGCCTCCGGGATGGTGACGGGGATGTCCTTGTCCCCCCCGCCGTCCTTGAGAGGGACCTTCCAGATGGTCCGCCCCACCGACCGATTGGCCAGCAGCGTAGTCACCTCGACCTCTGCCTCTGCGCGGCGCAATCCGCCGATGCTGAGGCGAAGCGTCAGCGACTGGCCTGAGAAGACGCGCTCCGGCAGGCCCGTCAGGCTGAGCGTGGGGCCGTTTGCTTGGCCCGCAAACGCTGTCAGTTGAACCGCCGCCGCGAGGGCCGCGAGCGCCAGAATGCGAGATGCTGCCACCGGCCGCCTACTTCGCGTCAGTCGGTGCCGGCTGCTTCTCCGCGGCCGGCGGTGCCGGCGATTGCGCGGGGCGCGCCTTCGGAACATAGCCGGCAAGCTTGGGGATGATCTCGTAGGCGATTCCAGCCGCGGCCCTCTGGATGCCGCTCTTGCCGGCCAGCACCGGAGACGCGTCAGCATAGGTGCCGGTGCGCCGGGCGATGGCGACGACATCCCCCGTGGCCCGATCGACAGCGCGCACCTCCACCCGGTAGCGGCAGGTGCTCAAAGGCCCGTACGTCCCGGCCGGCTCGCTCAGGGCTTCACCCACGAGCAGCACGCCGACCTCCTCCGGGATGAGCTGAGGCACTTCGAAACTCGTGGTCAGGTAGTAATCCTTCGCCCACTGCCGCATCTGCAGGTGCTGGCTCGAGATATCCACTACGGGGACGTTCGAATGCGTCAGCCAGTACATGAGCTCCGTCTCTGCCGCAGGATCGAAGGACTCCCCGCCCAGGTGCTGCTCGTTCACGGCTACCGCGACCTTCGGCAGGCTCTTACCTTTGAGGGTGTCGGCGAGCGCGTTCAGGTTGGCCTGGAGGTCGTCTCGCACATCCGGAGCCACCAGCGCGCTGCGCTCTTTGGTGACGCGGTCGCCGACCTTACGGGTCAGCTCGTCGATCAGCGGCAGCAGGTCCTGCGTGTCGGCCCCTCGCACCTGCTCCGCGAAGATGCGGCCGGTCTCGACGCCTACCACCCGCGCCACCACCATCGCCTGCTTGTCGATCAGGAACAGGCGCCCCCAGACCAGCACGTTGGCGCCAGCCAGGAATCCCACTTTCTGAGCCGTCTCCGGGTCGCCCACGCCGGCCTTGCTCAGCCCCAGCTCCCCCAGCACCTGGTCCATCCGCGAGCGCTCGACCAGCTTGATGGCGGTGTTCATGGATAGATCCGCGGTGACGATGTCCGTGACCTCGCGCGCTCGCTGCTCATCGCGCGACTGGAACGGCAGCACTCCCACGGTCAAAATGTGAGTCGGCGCAGGCGCCTCCGACGCTGACTTGCTGACGCTGGTGTCGGCGGGCGCCGGCGCACTCGCCGCCCGGGCGCGCCGAGCGGGGCACGACACTGTCAGGATCATCGCGAGCAGTGCGCACGCCAGCAGCAATCTCTTGGCTTCTCGCATGTTCGCCCTCCTACCTCGATTCCTTGGATGGGCCGCCGATATCACCGGCGACAACGACAAACGACCAAGGTGCGGCCCCCATCCCTGGGGTCGCACCCAGGAAATCGCCGCCCTGCGTCAGCGCGACGACCCGCCAGTGGTAGCGGCGCCCCAGGGAGAAGGCGTTCCCTGCGATAGACACCCTTGGCGCCTGAGCCGCCTTGAACGCGACTTCCTCTCCAGTCTCAGGATCCACTGCTGAAAACTCATAGCTGGCTGCCCCCGGGCACGGCGTCCACTCGAATGACAGCCGCTCGGCATAGGGAGTGCGCGCGCCCGGGAGGGGCCGCACCGAGCGGAGCACGCGCCCCATGGAGACCGTCGGCGCCACCATCCCGGCGCTCGTTACTGTCAGCGTCGCGGTCTCGCGGTTGAAGTAGTCCGGGTTGTCTCCCACATACGCGTAGACGCGGTACCGGCCTGGGGGGATGTCGGCGAACCGGTACCGGCCAGCCGCGTCGGTGCGAGCCTGGCGATCCGGCAGAAACGTCGAGTCAGCGTCTCTGACCAGCCGGAGCACTACACCCGGCAGCGGCCGTCCGCCGAACAGAACCTTCCCCATGACCACGCCCGCTGCTTCTGGCTCACCGCCCTTCCTGGTTGGCGGGCGCTTGGCCTGAATCAGGTTCACGATAGATCGTGAACGCCTCTCGATAGTCACCCCGAGCTTCTTACAGGCAAACGAGAGTGGAACTATCAGTCGGCCACCGGACTGCACGGCCGGGTGGGTCAGCGGTTCACGAGCTTCCGTCGGCCTGCCGGCAGAGGAGGTGAGCGTGACACGCGCCGTCGAGCTGGCCGGCTGGAAGGCGATCCTGACCCCGGGGCCGACCAAGACGGCCGAGCGCGACCGGCCGTCCCAGCCTGCCTTTGCCAGGCCCATTCGCTCCAGGTCCCGCACCCACACCATCACCTGGCCGTCGGGGGCGACCTGAGCAGCCTTCACGCCGGTCCCGCGCCCGTTCACGATGATCGACGGCTTCGCAGGCGACGCCAGCGCGACGCCAGTTGCCACCAGCACGGCGAGCGAGAGCGAAAAGGCGAGATCCAGGCTGACCAGAGAACGCCGACTCACGGAGTCGCCTCCGTCCGGATCGCCTCCGCCAACCGCACATCATCTATGCCCTCCGGCTCCGGCGCTCGCAGTGCGAGCTTCGGCGTGCCCTCGATCCGCTCATGCTGCCGGGGCCGAACGCTCTCCCGCGCCTGCTGCTTGTCGGGTGACGTCGGCCTCCGCTGCGGGGTGGCCGCGTGCGCGCGTTCCGGCTCCCCTTGCGGTACGACAGGATTCGGCGCCGCCTGACTTCCGGCAGCAGTGGATACTCGGTCTGGCGAAGGCGCGGTCGAGATGGCGGCCGTCCGGGCTGGTCCTGCGTGCCCCGCCACGGGCCGCTGGGGAAGCTGATGCCCGATCCAAATACCGACGATAAGCGTCGCCGCTCCCGCCAACGCCAAGCGCGGGGCGCCCCAGGCTGGCCTGCGAGGAAGTAGCTCACCGGCCGGTTCTTCCGCCATGCGCATCGCCACGGCCTCGGTGATCCGTTCCCTCGCCTCCGCCGACGGCCTCAGAAGCGTCTCAGGCGTGCGCGCCAACATCTTCTGCGCACCGGCTACCTCTGCCCGGCACCGAGCGCAGGCGCGCAGATGCGCGTCCACCCAATGCCGCTCTCTGCTATCCAAGTCACCGTACAGGTAGGGCCCGATCAGGTCGCGTATACGCCGGCAACTAGTCATGAGCTGACCTTTCTGGACCGGAGATCCTCCAGTCGCTCAGCAGAACCCGAAGCTTAGCCACCGCTCGTGAGAGATGGGCCTTTACGGTACCATCCGCGCACCCAAGGATCTGGGCGATTTCCCGGAGCGAACACCCGCCGAAGTGGCGGAGCACGAACACTGCGCGCTGCTTCTGCGGCAGTTGACAGAGAGCGCGCGTGAGCGCGTCGCGAAGCTCGGCCTCCCGAGCGGCCTCGTGCGGGCTGGGCCCAGGATGCTCTATGCTCACGGACTCCGTCGAAACGGTCTGGGAGGCGGGCCGCCTTCGACGACGCTGGTCCAAGCAGTAGTTCACGCAAACACGCCGCAGCCATGCCCGCAGAGAGGTCTGAGGCGACAGCACTGGCGCCGCCCGCAACAGCTTGAGCAACACCTCCTGGCAGGCATCCTCGGCGTCCTCCCGCCTCCCCAGGATACCGAAAGCTGTCGCATAGATCCCATCCAGCTCGGTGGCCGCCACCCGCCGAATGGCATCGTCCTCGCGCCGTCTCAGCCCCGCAAGCAGGGCTGCGGCTTCGACGCAGCGATAGGCGGCCGCGTTGTCTGCTGGAAGCTGCGCCAGAGGCGCAGCCGGGTCATCGGGGCAGTCCATTGCCAGCGACATTCCTCGCCAGCCCGGATTGGCGGCAATCACAAGGGCTGCGGTTCCGTCGAAGCGACGCAACGTCGCCCTCTCTTTCGCAAGCTGCGCCAGAGGCGCAGCCCCAGTGCATTCCAGTTCCCGCGTTACCATCCCT
>JBEKKD010000296.1:0-5857 GCA_050010895.1 Armatimonadota bacterium | reverse complement strand
GCTCAGATAGTCGCTCAAGCGAGGCCCTGCTGGCAGGGCGGCGGGTGAACGTGGCATGGGCTGTGACCTCCTGTCCAGCAATGGACAGAGATACCACATCCAGAACTAATCGAACAGTGTTGGCCTTAGCCTTGCTCTGACATGGCTCTCTGCTGTATGGTGGGCGCTCCATTTCGCTGGAGGGATGAACCCACTTGTGGCGGTTGCGCGAGCGTGAGACCCAGGCTGGTGGGCTGATACGCGCCGTTCTCTGCCCACTCGAGCACCCGTTCGCCTCATCCCATACTGAGGGACCGATTAGGGTGGCCGTGCGGCCGCAGGCCGGCCCCGAGAAGAGCAGCCAATAGGGGAAACCGCCTTGCGGCTGCCGGCTTCCTCCACCACCCCGCCTCCGCCGTTTCCCGGCTTGCCCGTCAACCTGCCACCGAACTGACCGCACAGCGCAACAGGACTTCGGCCGCGGCCAGCGAACCGTCGCCCTATGCGCGCCGGCCTTGTGCTCGCGTTCTTCTTCCTGATCTGCGAGCCCGGCATCGCCGATCCCGCTGAGCACTACCGCTGCCAGTTGGTGCCAGGCCCACATGCTCGCGTCCGCGTCTACGCGGTCCACGGCAGCATGCAGAACCGCATCGGGCCCCAGTTCAGTTATCCCCGCCGCGCCCGGATGGCCTCTGCGGCCGACATCGACGCCGACGGCCATATCGAGCTACTGGTTCTCGTCTACAAGTCGACCCGCTATGATCGCAAGCCCGCTTGGCGCCCATTTGTCTACTCGCTCACAGACGGCATCTGGGCCGCCAAGTGGCTGGGCTCGCGCGTTGGCCGCCCGCTCCTGGAGGCGGTCTTCGTGAGCACGCCCAAGGGCTACCGCCTCCTCACCCTCGAGAGATCCGGCCCCGGCCGAACGGTCCTGACGCTCTATCACTGGACCGGGTTTGGCTTCTGGGGCGAGTGGACTGGCGAGCCGACCCCGTCGGCGTCTCGTCTCCGCGTCGAGGCGGGCAGCCGGGACGGTGCAGACCGGGTCTCTGTTTCTGTCGGCGGTCGCCGACGGTTCTATGGCTTCCGCGACGGCGGCTATGTCCCCGTCGCCACCATCCATAGGGGGAAGAGGAAATGAGACGTCTGCTGTTGGTCTGCCTGCTGCTGCTCGTCGTTCCGTCTCTGGTGTCCGCCGCTTTCCAGACTCCGGCCTACCAGCCACTGACGGTGAAAGCCGCGGTGCCCGCCTACACGGTGAAGCCGGACCTGAGCAACATCGCCAACCTCAAACAGTTCGGCGCGTTCACCCAGGCACAGAAGAAGCTGCTCTCCAAGAACGGTTTCTTCGCCTCGCCGGAGAAGGATTCACAGCTGTTCTTCTCCTACGAGGAAAACGACTATCTCGTCATCCCCAACTTCATCACCGCAGATTCGGTGATCCAGCTCTACCACATCTTCTACGACTACAGCTTGCGCGAGGTGGAGGCCGAGCGTCTCGTCCCGCTCTGCCAGAAGCTGACCACGCATATGCTCGCGCAGTCCGTGTCGACTTACCGCCATCTGCCCCCGGGCCCTGTCAGGGACTCGGCACTGGGAAACGTCGCCTACTTCGGTGTGGCAGCCAAGTCACTCGGCCTCTCTGCCGCCCTCCCAGAAGAGGCCAGGCCCCTCGTCGAGCGGGAATGGGAGCGCATCACCGCTCACCGCGGGAGGGAGGACTCATCGGTGTTCCCCTATCAGGTGGACTTCTCGCAGTTCGCCGTTCGCGGTCACTACACGCGCAATGAGGGCCTCAAGCGCTACTTCCAGGCGATGATGTGGTACGGGCTCCTGCCCTTCGCGTTGGAGTGGCCCGTCAGGCAGACTGCCTACCCCCAGATCCGCCAGTCACTGCTCATCACTCGCGACCTGTACCAGAGCAACCTGGGCGGCAAGCCAGCCATCGAGCTCTGGAACCGCATCTACGAGCCCACCGTGTTCTACGTGGAGACGACCGACGACCACACCCCCGCTGAGTGGCGAGAGACGGCGATCAAGGTCTGGGGCCATCTTCCCACTCCCGCCGATCTCAGTGACAGAGCTAAGCTCGACGCGTTCCATGACCTCGCCATGAAACTCCGCCCTCCACGCATCGCCACCTTTCCGGAAAGTGCTCCGCAACAGGTGCTCGGCATCCCAACCGGCCCTCAGTTCCGCTTCATGGGCCAGCGCTCCATCCCCGACTCCTACATGCTCCAGGAGCTGGTGTGGAGCAACGTTGGGACAGAAGAACACAAGCGCCTCATGCCCATGGGTCTCGACATCCTCGCTGCCGTGGGGTCTTTGCGCGCCTACCGACACCTCACCAGCATGGGCGAAACGAAGTACGATCATTACGACGACCAGCTCGGGAAGCTTCGGGACGAATTCGCTGCGAAGAGCGAATCCGACTGGCGGAGGAACCTCTACTGGGGATGGCTCTGGGTGCTAAAGGGGTCAATCCAGCCCGTGGGCAAAGGCTATCCCTCCTTCATGCGCAGCGACGCCTGGCTCGATCGACAGCTCAACTCCGCACTCGCCAGCTGGTCCGAACTTCGCCACGATACCATCCTCTACGCTAAGCAGAGTGTGACTGCCGAGTGCGGCAACGGAGCGGAACCCGGCAAGCAGCCGCCCGTGCCCAAGGGCTACGTCGAGCCGGCAGCTGAGGTCTATCATCGTCTCCGGTGGCTCACCCAGACCACGCGCGCCGGACTGCGCGACCGCGATCTCCTCACGCGGGCCCTCGGTGATTCCTTCTCGCGGATGGACGACTTGCTTGCCTTCCTGGAGCGGGTCTCTGTCAGGGAGCTCGCCGATCAGCAGCTGAAAGCTGCCGAATATGATCAGATTCGCCTCCTGGGCGCTGAATTGCACAACCTGTTCAACCAGGTGAGCACCGCCATCGGCGGGAAATCCGGGGAGTTGATCAGCCAGTCCGATGACAACATGGCCGTCGTCGCCGACGTCCACACCGACTTCACCAAGAGCGAATGCCTCGAGGAAGCGGTCGGGCAGGCGAATCACATCTACGTGGTCGTCCCCATCGGCGGGAAGCTGTACCTGACCCGCGGCTCCATCTTCTCCTACTATGAGTTCGCCCACCCCATGGCCGACCGGCTTACTGATGAGGCCTGGCAGTCGATGTTGGGCACCGAGAAGCAGCTCGAACCACCATCCTGGACGTCCAGCTTCCTTGCGGGCCCCAAGTCCGAAATCCCGGTCCCAAAGTGGCCGCGCACCGACCACAGCGGCCAGGGCTCGTGCTAGCAGTTCGGCTCGCAGCCGCGGTCGCGCTCAGTGTGCTGGCGGCCGGCTCGCGCGCGTATTCCGAGCCGGCCGTCTCCGTTATAGCAGTCGGCGATGTCCAGCTTGGCCGCGGCGTCGGTCGGTCCATCGCCAAGCACGGCGCCGACCATCCCTTCGCGCATGTGGCACGCCTCACCTCCAGAGCTGATCTCGGCATCGCCAATCTCGAGTGCGCGCTCTCGGCCGCCGGCATTCCGATCCAGAAGCGGTTCTCGTTCAAGGCCGACCCGGCCGCTGTGGAGGGGATGGCGCGCGCTGGCTTCAACATAGCCATTCTCGCCAACAACCACAGCTTGGACTGCGGTCGTTCGGCCCTTCCCGAGACGCTGGCCGCGCTCCGCTCTCACGGGATCACACCCGTGGGCGCGGGCGTATCCGCGGATGCAGCCGCCGCGCCGGTGATTGTGGAACGTCATCACCTCCGCATCGCTATTCTCGCCCGTACATTCGTGCTGCCTGAGGGCATCATCTACCGAGAGGATCTCCCCACGGTCGCCGTCTACGACCCTGATACGATGGTGCAGGAGGTTCGCGCCGCTCGCCAACAGGCCGACATCGTCATCGTCAGCCTGCACTGGGGCATTGAATACGCGCGAGCGCCGCAGGAGTCACAGGTCCGTATCGCGCGGAGCATCATCGATGCCGGCGCCGACATCGTCCTCGGCCATCACACCCACACCCCTCAACCGGTCGAGCGCTACCACCGCGGCCTCATCGCCTACAGCCTCGGGAACTTCGTCTTCGACCCGGCCGGGGAGGGCGGCAGGAACGGCCTGCTTCTCAAGTGCGCGTTCACGCGCAGAGGCCTGGTCGGCTATTCGACCACGCCCGTTCGTATCCATTCCGTGCAACCGCGACCTGTCGTACGCCACAGGTCCAACAGGGGTTCCCAACGCCATGAGGCGACGCGCGTCAGAGGGCACCGGTAGACAGACTCATGCGTAACGATTCCGCCGGCACAAGCCTGGGAGATCAGGTGCTCAACGAACCATGGCGCCTTCCATTCTGCGCTGTAGTCGCCCGCGCAGAACAGCGTCCGCCCCCACACAACTTCATCTCGATTTGCTGTGCCACGGAATCGCCACTGCCAGAGGCCGCGGCGCCATTGAAATGCTGGAAGCCAGTGGGCGCGGAAGTGCCGTTCTGAGCTGACTCAGGGGCGGGCTCCGTTGTGCGGAACCAGAGACCTTGGGCTGGCAAGCGACCTGTTGGGCAGGAGACAGTGCCGTATCAGACGAAGCTGCACCTCTGGCATCGGGATCAGGAGGCTTACTTGGGAGGGTGCGAGCAGCTCAGGGAACAGGTAAGAGCGATTCTCAGCGGTGTGGCGAGCAGGACGGATCCCCACGCGGCATTGGCGGAGGCACTGGATGCGATCAGCCAGGCCTCGGGATGCGAGTCGGTGGGGATCCGGTGGAAGGCTGGCGAGGACTACCCATACCACGTGACCCGAGGTTTCGGTCGTGACTTTGTGGCGATCGAGGGGCCACTGTGTGAGCGCGACACGGCCGGGCTGGTCCTGCGCTACCCAGACGGGACGCCCCAGTACGCGTGTCTGTGTGGCGCGGTGGTAACCGGGAGAGCAGATCCGAGGTTGCCGTTCTTCACGGAAGGCGGGAGCTTCTGGACAACCGGGACCACAGTACTGCTGAAGGCGACCCCTGCGGAGGCCGTGAAGGCGCTCAAGATGCGGAACTACTGCAATGCCGTAGGCTATGAGTCGGTCGCACTGATCCCCATGCGCGCGCGGGGCACGATCTGGGGTCTGCTTCAGTTGAACAGCCGGGAACCCGGACGCTTCACCAAGAAGCAGATCGAGGCCTACGAGGTCGTGGCGAGTGAGATCGCCGAGGCGGTGGTGGAGATGGGTATTGAAGGTTCTGTCGGCGCTTGCCCGTGACGCGCGCCTGTAAGACGCTATGGCAGAGCGGGTTCGGATGGGGGGTGCTGAGACTCCGGGGAGCACAACTCCAGCTGTTGGGCTACGTAATAGCCAAGCCGCCCGTCTGGGAACTGCACGGTGATCCACAGCCGCTCCACGGCAGTTACGATACCGGCGAGCCCGGCGGGTCTTCCCGGTAAGGGAACCAACACACGCACTCGGTCGCCTGAGGTCACTGCTCTCTCCCGAGCTCGACCACCGTGTCTGAACAGTACCGTATCCGTACTCGCCGCGGTGTTCTGGCGGACCCTTTTTGTGGAACTTGCTGCACAGGGCCGTTGTTGCGCGGCCAGCGATCTGGGCCGAGGTGAAGTCCGATGTGCCCGGAGTTTCCGATTCGCCACTGTCAGAACTCAGATGGTCTACTGCGAACAACTCCGTGAGTCTACGGTTCTTGGCACGGGTCGGTGACACCGCCAAGGGGTAGCTCCGTACGGGCCGTTCTCGCGCCACGAACCTGCACCTGTGGGGATGAGAACAGGGTTCTCAGCGGGGAGTGATCCCGAGGCTAGCCTCAACACTGTTCGATTAGTTCTGGATGTGGTATCTCTGTCCATTGCTGGACAGGAGGTCACAGCCCATGCCACGTTCACCCGCCGCCCTGCC
>JBEKKD010000295.1:0-5859 GCA_050010895.1 Armatimonadota bacterium | reverse complement strand
GTCTTCTACAATCGGCAGCGGCTGCATTCGTCCCTGGGATACCTTTCCCCGGTCGATTTCGAGAGCCAGTCGGTCGCCGAGGCAGCTTAGCAGGGTGTCCACTTTTTCGGGGCCAGATCAATATGCCGCATCGACCGGATAGGCACGACCGGATGCCATGCAGACTGGGTGAACTGCCCCTGGACGCTGCCGTGCAGCGCACTCTCCATCGGATGGTTCTTCGACGTCAATCTCCGCAAGGGGTCGGCGCGCCACATGGGAGGGCTGAACGTCGGGTTCATGGACGGACACGCGCAGTGGGTCAACTCAGAGGCCCTGATCGCCGGCGCGGAGAAGCCTAATCACCCGGACTGGCCCGCCCAGTATTACGGGCTCGCGAACTGTCGCGACCCTCAGGATCCGGCTTGCACCTGCACCTTCCTGAAGTGGCCGTAGTAGCAGCATCTGCACGCGAGCGGCCGCCCGAGAGCGTGCGGTGAGACGAATGGCACGGGGCGGGGCGCCCGGTGAGGTGCTCCGCCCCTCTGGTGATGGGTAGCGGCGGCCTGGGGCTTCCGCCGCTGTGGCAACGGCGCGCTGGCGCTTACCAGCGGATAACCGCTTTCCAGGCATCTCCAGGCATCCGAATCGCGGTAACGAGATTGTCTGCCCTTGTCAGCACACCTCGGCGCTCTCCGCTTTCAGCCGCCTGTGAGGCCAGGGCGATCAGGAACTGAGAGCAGATCGTCATTCGCGGGGCACGAGTCTCCGACCATGGTGTGCTCCACGGGCGGGCGAGCAGGCGGCGCTACGGTCTCGAGGCGCGGTCGGAGTAGGAGATGGGGCGTATGGGACAACAGGACTACGGCGAACTGATGGCCGAACTCTCCACGGAGTACGCGGCGCGGGCGCCGGCGTCAGCGGCTGCGCAGGAGAGCGCCATTCAGTATCTTGTGGATGGGGGCAGCCATAGCTTGAGACTGCTCCGGCCGTTCCCGCCGCGCATCGTATCGGCGCGTGGCGCGTGGGTGACTGATGAAGACGGTCATCGAATTCTGGATTTCTGGCAGGGGCATTTCGCCAACATCCTGGGGCACAACCCCGGGATCGTCACGGAGGTGCTTGCCCAGGCCTTTGGCCGAGGGCTCGGACTGCAGACCGGGTTCACCGATCGTCAGGAGATTGGGGCGGCACGCATCATCTGCGAGAGGACGGGCTCGGAGCGGGTGCGGTTCACCACCAGCGGTTCGCTGGCGACGATGTACGCGGTGATGCTGGCGCGGGCATTCACCGGGCGGGAGTCCGTGCTGAAGGTGAGAGGGGGATGGCATGGGGCTCACCCGTGGGGGCTGAAAGGGGTGAGCTACCACGGCAGCTTCGATCGGGTGGACAGCGCCGGGGTTCCCGACGCCGTTAGCGAGCAGATCGTGCTGACCGGGTTCAACGACACTGCACTGCTGCGGGAGACCTTCCGCGTCTCTGGCGGCAAACTGGCCTGCTTCATTCTGGAGCCGGTGATCGGGGCAGGCGGGATGATGCCCGCGACGCGGGAGTACCTGAGCGAAGCGCGCGAGCTGACCCGCGAGCACGGTGTGGTGCTGATCCTCGACGAGGTGGTATCGGGGTTCCGCTACCGTGCGGGAGATGTCGGGGCACTCTACGAGGTCCAGCCTGACCTGTTGGTTCTCGGCAAAGCCATAGGAGGTGGTATGCCGGTGTCGGCGGTTGCCGGTCGCGCCGAGATCCTGGACTTGGTCGGGCGTGGGCATGGGCACGCGGTCAGATTCTCCGGAGGTACGTACTCAGCTCATCCGGCTTCGATGGCGGCGGCCAACACGTTCATGTCCTACCTGGTGGAGAATGAAGAGACAGTCTACTCGACCCTCAGGGCAACTGCCATAGAGACGAGGCGCGCGATCACGGAAGCCTTCGCCGAAGAGGGAATCGCGGTCCGCTTCGCCGGGGACAAAGATGACGTACTGCCGGGCAACTCATTGCACATGCTGCGCGTCCCTCGGGGGGAAGGACACCGGCTCAACACGCCGGAGGAGGTCTACGACCCGGCCATCTGCGACGTGGTGCTAAGCGACGTGGTGCTTCAGCTCGCGCTGCTGCTGGAGGACGTCTACACCGTTCACGGGCTCGGGGCGACAACGGCGGCTCACACTCGCGAGGATATCGGCTTCCTGGCCGGGGCCTGTCGGCGGGCTGCGCGGCGTATCAAGCCCCACATGCCCTGATCCGGCGGGAGGAGGGATGACATGGCAGGCCCGATCGTCACGTCGTTGCCCCTGCTTGCTCCTTCTGTCGTTGTCAACCGCCCGTGAGGCCGGCCTGAGGCCACCCTCGACTCCGGCTACCCCCTCGGCTGGGAGTCACCGCGCCGCGCTAGACCCCGGCGAATCCGAAGCCGATTCCCGAAAGCGCCTTCAGTCCGGCAGCGACCGATTCCTCCTTCACGAGCACATAGTCCTTCGAGTACGTAGATACCACGAGGATGCTGACTCCTGCCTCAGCAAGAGCGCGGGTCACCGTGGCAAGGAATCCAACGCTCTCGAATCCTGTGGCGACCTTGATCTCCAAGATTCTATAACCCCCGTCCGTTTCGAGGGCGCGCGATTCCAGAATCGCAGATTCCTCAACGATGACTGTCACTTCATCTGGATCTCGGGCGATCATGAACCAGCCAGTGCCATCGGGCACATCTGCGCATCGCAAGACCGCATACCGACCCGGCATCAGTCGCACCGGGCTGTTCCGGATGGCGTCACTCGGCGTCCTCATCATGTCCATGCCCTCGGAGTGTCACGAGCCTGGCGACGACTTACCGTTGTAGCTTCCGGTGGCGGATGCGATGCGGCATGTCGGCGGCGTTGCCCAGGCGCTTCTTGCGGTCGGCCTCGTAGTCGCTGAAGTTGCCCTCGAACCAGCGGATGCTGCCGTCCTCCTCAAAGGCGAGCATGTGGGTGGCGATGCGGTCGAGGAACCAGCGATCGTGCGAGACGACGACCGCGCAGCCGGCGAAGGACTCCAGCGCGTCTTCCAGCGCACGCAGCGTATTCACGTCCAGATCGTTGGTCGGCTCGTCGAGCAGGAGGACGTTCGCCCCTCGCATGAGCGCCTTCGCCAGGTGGACGCGATTGCGCTCGCCCCCCGACAGGTGGCCCACCTTCTTCTGCTGGTCGGTGCCTTGGAAGTTGAAGCTGGCCACGTAAGCGCGGCTATTGAGCGCGCGACTCCCAAAGTGCAGCATGTCCGCGCCGTCACTGATCTCCTCCCACACCGTGGCGTCAGGGCGCAGCGCGTCGCGGCTCTGGTCCACGTAGGCCAATTGCACCGTACTGCCCAGCGCCACCGTGCCGCGGTCTGACGCCTCCAGGCCCGTGATGAGCTTCAGCAGCGTGGTCTTGCCCGCGCCGTTCGGCCCGATAACGCCGACGATGCTGCCCGCGGGGAGGTGCACCGTCAGATTATCGATGAGCAGGCGGTCGCCATACCCTTTGCTGACCCCCTCCACATTCACCACCACGTCGCCCAGCCGCGGGGCGGGCGCGATGGCAATCTCCAGTTCTTCGCGCCGGGCTTCGCTGTCCTGGTTCAGGAGCTTCTCGTAGGCCGTGTAGCGGGCCTTGCCCTTCGACTGCCGGGCCTTCGGGCTCATGCGAATCCACTCCAATTCGCGCGCCAGCGTCTTCGTGCGTCGCGTGTCTACGCTCTTGTCCTGTCGCAGGCGCTCCTGCTTCTGCTCCAGCCAGGAGGAGTAGTTGCCCTTCCAGGGGATGCCGTGGCCGCGGTCCAGTTCCAGAATCCAGCCGGCCACGTTATCGAGGAAGTAGCGGTCGTGGGTGACCGCGATCACCGTGCCCGGGTAGTCGCGCAAGTGACGCTCCAGCCAGGCCACGCTTTCCGCGTCCAGGTGGTTCGTCGGCTCGTCGAGCAGCAGGATGTCCGGCGCGGTCAGCAGCAACCGGCATAGCGCCACGCGCCGACGCTCGCCCCCCGAGAGAACGCTCACGGCCGTGTCGCCCGGCGGGCAGCGCAGGGCCTCCATCGCCACTTCCAGCCGCTGGTCCAGGTTCCAGCCGTCGTGTTTCTCGATGCCCTCCTGCAACTCGCCCTGCTCCTCGATGAGCGCGTCGATGTCCGCGTCGTCATCGCCAAAGGCGGCGCAGACTTCCTCGTAGCGCTTCACCATATCCACCATTGGCTGCACGGCCTCCTCGACGACCTGCTTCACGGTCTTCTCGTGGTCGAGGCGCGGCTCTTGCTCCAGCAGGCCCACCGTGTACCCTTCGGACGGGTGGACCTCGCCGATGTAGTCGGGGTCCACTCCCGCCATGATGCGCAGCAGCGTGCTCTTCCCCGAGCCGTTCAGCCCGAGCACTCCGATCTTCGCCCCGTAATAGAACCCGAGCGAGATATCGCGCAACACCTGCTTCTCCGGCGGATACACTCGCCCGAGGCCTACCATCGAATAGATAACCTGCTGAGAGTCAGCCATGAGAAGGACCTCGTGACATCTGGAGTCGGGAGCGAGTATAGCAGGAAACGAGGGGAACGCGGAAACCGCGGCTGGAGAGGACGATGGGCTGGTAACCAGTGTCACCGGCCCCGTCACCCGCAGTCGCGCGGCGCATCGCAATGTTGCCTGTCACGCCGATCCCGCGGCTCTTCGGCCCCGCCGCTGCCCGCGGTGCACACGGTGGCGGCGCCCCCGGCACTTGACCGGATCGCGGCGCGTGCCATCGGGCGCGGGGTCCGGTGTTGGCGCTCCCCGGATTCCCCAGATCCCGCGGGAAGCAGGCGGCCGCACCTCCGCCGCCAGCGGTTGCGGTGACGCACGCGGACACGGCGGTTTGCCGCTTGGGGTCACTGAAGACCGACTCCTACTGCCCCCTACCTCGCCCGCCAATCGTGCAGAATGGCGTCCATCACTTCAGTGGTGCGCGAGGCGGTCTCTCCGGTGCTGGGGCAAGGGGCGACGCCATTGAGGGCGTTCACAACGGTCTGGATCAGCGGTTGCTGAATGTGGGCCGGCGTGTCAGTCTGGTGCAAGGTGACACCGTCTCCCGTATGCAGCTCGATGGGTTCGGCGCCGAAGGTGGAGAAGCGCAGCTTCCCCCGCGAGCCAATGATCTCATTCATGTCGGCAGAGCACCCGTCATGAGCGGTGAAGCACCAGATGCCGGTGCCTAAGACAGCGCCCGGGAAGCTCAGGGCAGCGGCGACGCAGTCCTCGGCCGGGTAGAGGCCAGCCTGGTTGACGGCCATCCCTTTCGCCTCGACAACAGGGCCGAGAAGGAAATCCAGGATATCCAGCGTGTGCGAAGCTAGATCGAGAAAGAGGCCGGCGCCGGCGATGTCGGGCACCACTCGCCAGGGGAGATGGTTGGGGTCGTAAGCGTTGGGGGCGCTGCACAGGGCGATAGTCACGAACCGCACCTGGCCGATGGCCTCCTGCTGCAGCAGCTCCCTGATCTACAGGAAGCGTGGCAAGGCGCGGCGATAGTAGGCCACGAAGAGGGGACTCCGGCTTCCCGGCAGGCGGCGATCATCTGGCGGCACTCATCCGCAGTACGCGCCATGGGCTTCTCCACGTAGACGGGCTTGCCCGCACGCGCGGCCTGGATCGCGTAATCGGCATGGGTCGAGGGAGGCGTGGCGACGTAGACGGCATCCACCTCCGGGTCGCGGATCAGCCGGCTCGCGTCGTCGTACCAGCGGGGCACTCCGTGACGTTCGGCGTAGTCCCTGGCCTTCCGGCCGTCCCGGCGCATCACTGCCACCAGTTGCGAGTGCTCAGCCTTCTGGAATCCGGGGCCGCTCTTCACCTCGGTGACGTTCCCGCACCCGATGATTCCCCAGCGAATCGTCTGCATT
>JBEKKD010000294.1:0-5876 GCA_050010895.1 Armatimonadota bacterium | reverse complement strand
TATGAAGTCAGACAGCAGTCCGGGAAGACGGAGACCGGCACGGTCGAGGGCGATGACCAGCGCGCGGCGGTGCGCGCGCTGCAGGCGAAGGGCTACTTCGTCGTCGCGGTCCGCCAGATCGGCTCGGCCCGAGTGCCGAGCCCTCGGCGGCAGGACCTCTCTCGCCGGTTCCTCGCGCAGATTCTCTATCCCGTCAACAGCAAGTCCCTCGCCATCTTCTTCACGTCGCTGAAGATGCTGCTGGCGACGGGCATGAACATCAGCGAGGCGCTGCACACGCTCGCCGGACAGACCGGCAACCCGACGCTGAAGCAGGCCGCGCGGGAGATGTCCGAGGAGGCGGTGCGCGGGCGGCCCATGTCGAGCGTGCTGAGCCGCTATCCGTCGGCGTTCAACACCACCACCATGGCGATCATGGAAGCGGGGGAGCACTCCGGGCTGATCGAGCACACGTCTGATCGGCTGGCGAAGCACTACGACCGCATCTTCGCGCTCGAGCAGAGCTATCGCTGGCAGACCTTCTACCCGAAGATACTGCTCGCCGCGCTGATCGTAATCCCCACCGCGCCGACGCTGATACTCGGTGGGACCGCGGCCTGGCTGCGACTGCTCCTGTCCCGCGCGCTGCCGCTGACGGTCGCCATACTCGTCGCATGGTACGGCTGGCGGGCGCTCAGAAGCATCCCGGCCTTTTCGGAGCTGAT
The DNA here is from genome assembly GCA_050010895.1 of Armatimonadota bacterium. GTDB lineage: Bacteria > Armatimonadota > Hebobacteria > Hebobacterales > Hebobacteraceae > JBEKKD01. The sequence continues at coordinate 5,172 of JBEKKD010000294.1, read as the reverse complement.
CGACCGCGTGAAGCTGGGCATCCCGTGGTTCGGGACGATCGCGCGGAAGCTGGCGACGGCGAGGTGGGCGAGGGCGATGGCAACGCTGTCATCGGCGGGGGTGCCGGTACACCAGGCGCTGATCGCGGCGGCCGCGGCCAGCGGCAACACGGCGATGGAGATGAGCCTCGTGCGCCACGCCAGGGGGCTGCTCGATGGCCATACGCTCACCGAAGTCGTGGCGGCGAGCCACGCGGTGCCGCAGATGGCGGTGGACCTGCTGGCTTCTGCGGAGCGCGCCGGATCTGTCGAGCTGGCCCTCGATAAGGTCGCCGAGTACTACGAAAGCGAAACTGAAGTCAGCGGAAAGCAGAGCGCGGTAGCCGTGGGCACGGGGATCTACCTGGTGGTGGCGATTCTCATCGCCGCGTTCGTCGTGAAGTTCTGGCTGGGGTATTTCAAGGGTCTGGAGCAGTTCATGCCGTAGGGTTGCACCGCTGAGACAGTGAGAGCGCGAGAAGCAATGAGTTCCATTCCGGATGTTACAACACGAGTCGAAGACGTCAGAGCGCGCGTGGCGCGGGCACGGGTGGGGGGCGCGATCATCGGCCTGGTGCCGACGATGGGCGCGCTGCACGAAGGGCATCTGAGCCTGATGTGGCGCGCGAGAAGTGAATGCGGATATGTCGTCGTCAGCATCTTCGTGAACCCGACGCAGTTCGGCCCGGGCGAAGATTTCCAGAAATACCCGCGCGATCTGGGCGCAGATGTGCAGCGGGTGGGCGAAGTCGGCGTAGACCTTGCCTTCGCGCCCGAGGTCGAGACCATGTACCCGCCCGGGGATTCGACCTTCGTGGAGGTGACGGGGACCCCCCCCCCCGGGCGGTGCGCGCCGCACCGGCCGGGGCATTTCCGCGGAGTGACGACGGTGTGCGCGCGGCTGTTCAACATCGCCGGCGCGGACAGGGCATACTTCGGCGAGAAGGACTACCAGCAGATCCAGATCGTCAAGCGGATGGCGCGCGACCTGAAGTTCCCGCTGGAAATCGTGCCGGTGCCGACGGTGCGCGAGGCCGACGGGTTGGCGATGAGTTCGCGGAACGCATACTTATCGGCGGAGGAGCGAAAAGCTGCGGCGGTCCTGTATCGTGCGCTATCGCAGGCCAGGGAGCGATTCGCAAAGGGTGAACGCGTCGCAGCGGTGCTTGTCGGCGCCGCCCAGGGTGTGATCGAATCGCAGCCGATAGTGCAGGTGCAATACATTGAATTGCGTGACGCGGAGACGCTTGCTCAGGTGGATCGGATCGAGCGACCGGCGGTGCTGGCGGTGGCGGCATTCGTGGGGAAAACGCGGCTGATCGACAACGTAGTGCTGACGTAACGTCCGCCTATGGCACGGGGCGCGAGCCGCGCTTGGCGTGCGGCGGAGGGTTCACGAGGCGCGTAAACTCCTCGTCGTTTTGCTCGAGGCGGCGGATTTTCCTGAGAAAGAGGCGGACGAGCCAACGCTTCATGGGGGTATCCTTGCCGAGGCGGCGATAGGCGTCGTCAGCAACAGCGCCGGCAGTGGGCCTGCCCTGCCACCAGCAATCCAGCGCCTCGCAGAACGAACGCCACCATGCCGCGGCCTGGTCCTGATCCGGGTACGTGTCCTCGCACTGCAGGAAACCGGCCACCTCTTTGCTCGACTTCGCAGGATGCCCCGCGCCGATCGACCAGAGTCGCTTCTCCAGGTAGCGAAATGCCTTGGGCGCGCAAATCCACCAGTCCCAGGCCCAGAGATGCGGGTCACCGGACAGCTCGGCGATCCTGCTCGTGATGCGCTGAACGCGGGGAGAGGCGCTTTCAGCGAAGTCTGGCACGGTCAGGTCGCGGTTACTGTACTCGCCCGGGCCTCCGCTCTCGACGTAGTCGCCCGTGTACTGGTCTCGCATACATCGGCATGCGATGTCACCTTCCCAGATACCGGCCTTGATACAGTTCCGAACCTGGTGGAGCGTGCGCTCGACGAGCAGTTCCTTCAGCTCGCTGCGCTCACCCAATACTTCCCAGAGGTCGCGGCAGACGGCGTGCCAATCCGCCTTGCGTTGTCCCAGGGCAGTAAGCTCGCGGGCAGGCGATTCCGGGGACGCGCCGGCGAGCCAAGCGTCCATGCAGAGACAATAGTCCATCGCCTCCCGCTTGCGGTCCGGGGCAGCGGCAAAGCAGGAATGAATCAGGCCTGGAGCGCGCTCGCCGCCAATAGTGTCGATGACTTCGAGAAAGCCGCGCGGGAAGAGATAATGACCACAGGGCGGCGCGAAGTTGATGGATTTCTCGACGATCTGCTACACCCATTCGGGAATCGGCACGAGGTCCATTTCCATGCCGACGATACCGCGCAGTTCGCCGTCAGCGGCGATATCAGGGCAGCCATTCCACCCGTCGTTGTAGGAGGTGTAATCCCAGCAGCGACTGGAGACGCTGCTCTCGTAGACGTCCTTGGTCCACTTGTGCGAAGCGCTCATAGCGCGCCTCCCCGATTGAAGTGTCCGGCTACCCGACGAATCGCATGAGCAGCGATGAGGCGCGACCCCACTGCTGGGTGACGAGCAGAATGCCGATGGCTATCAGCAACACGCCTCCGATTACCTCAACGACCCGGTAATGGCGCTGGAGAAACGAAAATGCCCCGAGCGCGTAGGAGAACAGGACACCGGCCATGGCGAAACACAGCGTGAGCGTTCCACCGCAGATCGCAAAAAGGACTGCCGCCTGCAGAGGCGGCTCGTTGAAGGCGACGGTCGCCAACGCGCCCACGTAAGGGCTCAAACACGGGGTCCATCCGAAGCCAAACGCCAGCCCGAGCAAGGGCGCGCCCCACATGCCCAGCGGCGTCTCGTTCAGCCGCAGCCTTCGGTCCTGATAGAGGAACGGCAGCTTCACGACGCCGAGAACGAAGAGGCCGAAGAAGATGACCACGACTCCGAGCGCCACGTTGATGATCGTGCTGTACGCTCTGAGCCAGTGGCCGAGCACGCTCGCCGACAGCCCGACGACCACGAACATCGCGCTCACGCCAGCGCCGAACAAGAGGCAGGAGACGGTGACGCGAAGCATCCGGCCCCCGCGCCGCTCCTGCAGCTCCTCGGCGGAGAGACCGGATATCATGGAGAGATAGCCGGGGATGAGCGGCAAAATGCAGGGCGAGAAGAAAGACGCCAGGCCTGCGAGAACCGCCGTGAGCCAGAGCGCGTGGTGCGTTGCCGCTTCCGTCAAAGGATCTTCTTCACCTCGGCCTGGATCTGGTCTTTCGGCTGCGCCCCGACGAGCTGGGACACCAGAACGCCCTTGCTGTCGACGAAGAACGTGGTCGGGAAGCCGGTGACTCCATACGCCTTCGCGGCGTCCGCGTCGGGACCGACCGGGTAGGTGAGCTTCAGCTCAGCCGCCTTCTTCTTCAGCACATCCGGTGAGTCGTTCGGATCGGCGCCGACGCCGAGCATCTGCAGGCCCTGCGACTTGTACTGGTTGTAGGTCGCCTCGAGATCGGGCGCCTCCTGCGCGCAGAAGTGGCACCACGACGCCCAGAAGTTCACCACCACGGGCTTCCCCTTGAGGTCGGAGAGCTTGACAGACTTGCCATCGACCGTGGTGAACGAGAAATCAGGTGCAGGCTTGCCTACAGCGGCCTCCTGCGGCGGCTGTTCCGGCAACATCTGCTTCGGCGCCGCAGCAGATGGCTTGGCCGTCTCAGGAGGGGCAGAAGGGTGGCCACAGCCGGCCGCAGTCGCAAGAACCAGAACGATAACGCCCAGAAGCGGAACTCGCATTGGTTGCCCTTTCACAGCAGGACTGCCGCGACTATACCCAGCCCCGACAACGAGTGTCAAGGCAATGCCAGCCCCTGCTGGACGAAGCGCCGACAAGCGAGAGCATGCACGCCGCGGCTATAGGTAGGCGCTGCCGAACTCGCGGCCTGCCGCCATATAGGCGCGGACGTTCTCGACCGGCGTTCCCTCGCGGATGGAGTCCGAGGTCGAGAGGATGAAGCGGCCGCCCTTCGATGCCGCGGCCAGAGTGTTCCGCACGACCTCGCGTATCGCGTCAGGCTGCATCAGCATGATGACCTGATACAGGTCCACGTTTCCCTTCAGGCAGACGCCGCCGCCGATCTCCTTCTTTGCCACGGCGAGATCGACATCGCCGATCGGTGGCGGGGGAAGGGTCGAGATGCAGTCCACGCCGATGCCGGCCCAATCGGAGAGCAGCGCGCTGCACTTGCCGTCATCGTAGAGATGGTAGAGCAGCCCGTGCTCGTGTGTGATGGCCACGTTCTCGGCGATCAGGGGCAGGAACGCCTCGCGGTAGATCGCGGGCGACCAACCCGCGCTCAGCGAGAAGTTGTACCACGAGTCAATGATGACGTCGGCGCCGGCGCGGCAGGCCGACCGCAGCGCGGTCTGATTGTAGGCGTGGCACATCCGGAGCGCCTCGTCGAAGAACGGCCGGTCCTCGTAGTGGAGGATCATGCAATTGTCGATGCCGATGGCGTCGACGAAGTAGTGCTCCGCGCCAATGCACGGGCGGGATTCCACGAGCGCCCGATCGCCCACTCGCTCCTGTTCGGAATGGGCGCGCTGGTAGTAGGCCGGGTTCGCCGGGTCCGGCATGATGTAGCGCAACTTCGCCAGGTCGCCGCGCTCCTTCACCAGGTGTTCCATCCTGTGCGGGTTCGGGGCGATGCCATAGGCTGCGGTCTTACCGAGGCGATACTGGTCGCGGAGTTTCCCTGCCGGTGTGGTGATCTCGCGGGTGACGATCTCGTGGTCGGGATGGGTTTCTCTATGCACGTCCACCGAGACGTCGGCGAGTCGGCTGTGATCGCCATTCGCGGAGTAGACGTAGTTCGGCAGCGCGCTGTGGACGGTGACCAGCGGGTCGTAGGGCATGTCCGTGGCGAGGCGGATGTGCTCGTCCAGCCCCTGGCCGCCATAGTGCTGTATCAGCCAGGCCCAGATGCGCGGCGCGTTCGGGATTCGGTCCAGATCTTGACCGCGCATGGCGCGCAGCAGGCGTTCTCGAACCGAGAGACTAGTACCTACTTGCATAAATCAGCGTAAGATCGTTTGAGCGATACGGCATGAACGGTTTGCTTGCGCCATTCGAAGGGAGCAGCCTGCTCAGTGTGAGCTACGATGAACCGATCGATCG
>JBEKKD010000293.1:0-5890 GCA_050010895.1 Armatimonadota bacterium | reverse complement strand
GGAATCGCGCAGGAGAAAGCCCGACGGCACGTCCAATGCAGCCGCGACAGCCTCGAGGCGCCTCAAGCTCGGCGTCCGCTTTCCGCCCTCTATGAGGGACATGTAATTGGCGGTCACGCCGACGCGTCGGGCTAGCTCAGCCAAGGTGAGCTCCCTAGACACTCTCACTATTCTTATGTTCTTCCCAAGGCTCATATCACTGCATCCGAAATCGGATTGTACTCAGTCTGAGCTTGCTTCCGGCGCTACGCATCCTCTTTCAGGTAGTCAACAGCAATCCTAATCGCCTGAGTGACCAGCCTCCAGCTCTCCGCACCATCGCTGCGGCACGTAAGAACCTTACGGCGGATGGTGCTTAGCTGCGAAAGAGCCTTTCGCAAGCTCGGCCGGCGATCATCGGGGCATCGCGGCATCCCAGCGCGTAGCTGAGACGCTAGGTGCCCCACGAGCGCCGCCGCTCGTTCGTTCGGTTTTCCCATTGGCTTTCGCCTCCTTTCTACTGGGGGTCCTTTGGCCGACTGCTGCAGGTCTCGCAACAAGCCCAGACAGAAAGCGGCCAAACCGGTGCGTACCGGACCGGGGTGGCCGCTCTAGCCCCAATAAAGCCAACCACGGGGCACCGTTTCCCCCCCGCCCTATTGAACTGGACAATCCGAACGGCGACAGAATTAGAGTCTGCAGACCGTCCGTGCCAATGCAACACCACAAAGATTCCAGTAGCTGAGAGGGGGCAACGGGTACAAAACGAGTCCCCTTGCGGGGAGCGAGTGAGCATCTCTGAGCTCTACTCGGATGGAGGCGTCCGCGACACTGGGGGCTAGCAGAAGGGGGTTCCACTAGCAGTGACGAGCGGCTTTCTTTTCAAGGACCAATGGCTGGGCCATCCCAGCCGCCAACAGCCTAGCACAGCTGCGCCGCCCGAGTCAAGAGCTTGCGCGTATAAATTGACCATCTGTAAGCCAACATCAGTTTGCATCAGGGAAAACGCTTGCCCCTGCGCACTTCTGGCAAGGATGGGTCATTCGCGAACCGAGCGGCCCCACCCCTCGCCTCGCCTCGCTCGGCGACGGGTAGGCTACTCGTGGCTCCCCGCAGGTTCCCCGCCCTCTCCGCCAGAAGTGTTACCACTCGTGCGACAGAGGAGATGGATCGTATGAGTGGCAGCGACGACCGCGCCCGTCTGGTCGGCGCGCATAGTTATGGGTCGTGGCAGGCGCAGAGAGCATGGCAGCGCCCGCTGTTCGTCACCAGGGCCGCGGGTGCGCGGTTCTGGGATGACCAGGGGAAGGCGTATCTCGATTTCTCGTCGCAGTTGATGTGCTCGAACCTGGGGCATGGCAGTCGGGCGCTGATGGAGGCGATTGCGAAGGCGGCGACGGGGGTTCCGTATGTGGCGCCGGGGTTCGCCAGTGAGGAGAAGGCGGCGGCGATCGAGGCGCTGCTGGAGGTGATGCCGGAGGGGCTGGACCAGTTCTTCTTCTCCACCTCGGGGACCGAAGCGAATGAGGCGGCGATGAAGATGATCCGCCAGTACAAGGCTCCCGAGGGCAAGTACAAGATCATCTCCCGCTATCGCTCCTACCACGGCTCCACCGCGGGCAGCATCGCCATCACCGGCGATCACCGCCGCTGGACCGCGGAGCCGGTCAACACCATGCCGGGCGCGCTCTTCGCGCCCGATGCCTACTGCTATCGATGCCCGTTCGGGCTGGACTACCCCAGGTGCGGCGTGCAATGCGCGGAGTACGTGGACTACATGATCCGGGAAGAGGGCAACGTCGCCGCGGTGATTGTGGAGCCGGTGGTGGGGACGAACGGCGTGATCGTGCCGCCGAAGGAGTATCTGCCGCGGCTGCGGGCGATCTGCGATCAGCGCTCTGCCTTACTGGTAGCGGATGAGGTGATGAGCGGGTGGTTCCGCACCGGCGACTGGTTCGCGGTGAACCACTGGGGCGTGAAGCCGGACATCATCACCACCGCGAAGGGCTGCACGGGGGCATACGCGCCGGCTGCGATCACCGCCACCACGACCGCGATGCGCGAGTTCTTCATGGAACGCTTCTTCTCGCACGGGCACACCTATGCCGCGCACCCGCTGGTGATCGCCGCTATCCCCGCCGCGGTGAGCGAGTACAAGAAGCTGATGGCGAGCGGGCTGCCGCAGAGGACCAGCAAGCGGCTGGAGGCGGGGCTGAACGAGGTCCAGGCGCGGCACCGCAGCGTGGGCGATGTGCGGGGCATCGGGCACTTCTGGGCGGTGGAACTGGTGAAGAACCGGGAGACGAAGGAGCCGTTCGGCACGAAGGCCGACGCGGCCGCGCTGCGGCCGACGATGATCGGGAAGCTGTCGGGTGAGATGATGAAGCGAGGTGTGTTCCTGTCGGGATGGTATAGCCACTTCATCGTCGCCCCGCCGCTGGTGATCACGGAAGAGGAAGTGGACGAGGGGCTGGGGGTGTTGGATCAGGTGTTGGGGATGGCGGATGGGGAGGCGGCGTAATCCTCGACGCGGATGAACGCCGATTCCGGTTGGTGTTTCGGCACTTCTGTGCCGAAACCGCACGATCTCTGTTTCGGGACTGAAGTCCCGAAACACCAGAATGACACAGTGACGGCCGCCGCTAGGCAGAAAGGAGCGCTTCATGCCAGTTGACAGACTGAAGAACTACATCGCCGGGGAGTGGAGGGAGTCGAAGACGAGCGACTACCTCGATGTGGTCAATCCGACCACGGACAAGGCTATCGCGCGGGTGCCGATGTCGACAGCGGCCGATGTCACGGCTGCGGTGGCGGCGGCGCGGGGGGCGTTTCAGGAGTGGCGCGAAACGCCGCCGACGACGCGCATCCAGTACCTGTTCCGGCTCAAGGAGCTGATGGAGCAGCGGTTCGAGGATATCGCCCGCACGATCACCACGGAGAACGGGAAGACCATCGACGAGGCGCGGGGTGAGACGCGCCGGACGATCGAGAACGTCGAGGTTGCTACCGGTATCACGTCGCTGATGATGGGCACGAACCTCGAGGACGTCGCGCGGGGCATCGACGAGGAGATCGTGCGCCAGCCGATGGGCGCGTTCGCGGTGATCGCGCCGTACAATTTTCCATCGATGGTGCCGTGGTGGTTCGCGCCCTATGCCATGGCGACCGGGAACACGTACATCGTGAAGCCCTCCGAGCAAGTGCCGCTCACGCAGAGCATCATTTTCGAGCTGGTGCACGAGCTCGATCTGCCGCCGGGGGTGATGAACCTGGTGCACGGCGGGCGGGCGGTGGTGGACGCGCTGATCAACAGCCCCGGCATCGTGGGCATTTCCTCCGTCACTTCCACGCCGGTGGCGAAGGCGATCTACACCGCGGCCACCGCAACCGGCAAGCGCGCTCAGTGCCAGGCAGGCGCGAAGAACTTCATCGTCATCATGCCTGACGCGGACATCGGGAAGGCCATCCCCGCGCTGCTCACCTCCTGCTACGGCTGCGCGGGGCAGCGCTGCCTGGCAGGGGCGGTGTTGATCGCAGTCGGCGATGCGCACGCCGCGCTGCGCGACCGATTCGTCGAGGCGGCGCGGAAGATCAAGGTGGGCGACCCGCTCGACGAGAGCGCGCACATGGGGCCGGTCATCTCCAAGCAGCACAGGGACCGGGTGCTGCGCCACGTCGAGCGGGGCGTCAAGGAGGGGGCGAAGCTGCTCCTCGATGGCAGAGGGGTGAGCGTTCCGGGGTGCGAGGCGGGCTACTTCATCGGCCCGACGATCTTCGACGACGTCACGCCCGAAATGGCCATTGGCAGGGACGAGATCTTCGGGCCGGTGATCGGCATACTGCACGTCGGCAGCCTGGAAGAGGCAATCGGGATCATCGACGCGAACCCATACGGCAACGCCTCCTCGATCTTCACGGCGAGCGGCGGGGCGGCGCGGGAGTTCAAGTACCGGGTGAAGTGCGGCAACATCGGAATCAATGTCGGCGTGGCCGCGCCTATGGCGTTTTTCCCATTCGGTGGGAGAAAGGATTCGTTCTTCGGCGACCTGCACGGGCAGGGGCAGGACGTGGTGGATTTTCTGACCGAAAAGAAGGTCGTGATCACACGATGGTGAGTTCCACATGGAGTTGAACACGTTCGGAGCCGTGCTGAGATTCGCGCTGGAGTTGGAATCACGCCTTGCGACGTTCTACGGAGATGCCGCGCAGACGACAGGGGACGCGCCCGCGAGAGGGGTGCTCGTGGAGCTGGCTGAAGCGGGGGAGCAGAACGCGCGGAAGCTGGAGCAGGTGCGCCGCCAGCAGGTCAACGAGATGCTGCTGGAACCGATCCACGACGTGGACTCGGCGCAGTACGAGCCTGACCTGGCGCCGCACGCCGGCGAGGAGGCGGCGCTGGACGCGGCGCGGCGTGCGGAGGGCACGGCGGAGCGCTTCTATCACGATATGGCCAGGCTGCTGAGCATTCCGGAGGTGGCGAGAAGCTTCAGCCGCATGGCCGAGGCGCACGCGCGGAACCGGCAGAAGCTGTCGGCCTGAGCTGCCATGTCCGTCACCAGGTCGAGACTGCTCATCATCGGCGCCGCGGTCGCGTGGAGCATCAGCGGCCTGATATTGAAGAGCTTGCCGGGCGTGCACTGGCTGGCGATCGCGGGGACGAGGTCGCTCTTCACCACGCTGGTGTTCCTGCCCGGCATCAAGGGACCACGGCCGCCGGCGCGCAAGCTGATCGTGGCGGGCCTGCTGTTCGCGGGTCTGGTGAGCACGCTGATGGGCTCCATGCAGCTTGGCACGGCGGCTCAGGGCATCTGGCTGCAGTACATCGCCCCGGCCATCGTCGCGCTCTGGTCCTGGCTGATCTACCGCCAGCGACTGCGCGCCGGCGAGATCATCGCAGCGCTGATCACCGTGCTCGCGGTCACCATCATCGCCACCAGCGGAGGGGATGCCGCGAACCGCATGTCGCTGGTGCTGGGCCTGCTGAGCGGACTGGGCTTCGCTCTCTTCCTGCTGCTGCTCAAGAGCATGGCGACGTTCCCGGCCGCGTCGATCAACCTCTGGGTGAACGTGATCGCGGGCGTCGTGCTGTTCTCGCTCGCGCTCATCTTCAGAGTTCCGCTCCCGGACAGCCCGCGCGAAATAGCCGCGCTTGCGGTGATGGCCGTCTGCCAGCTCGGCCTCGGCTATTACCTTTTCACCTGGGGCATCGCGGGCGTCTCGGCCGTCGAGGCGTCGCTGATCGCGCTGCTGGAGCCGATCCTGAACCCGATCTGGGTCTACCTGGTGATCGGCGAACTGCCATCGCCTCGCGTGATCTTCGGCTGCGGGCTGATCGCCGTCGGCCTGGTCGTCTTCGCGCTCGGCGCGGCGCGGACAGCGCCCGAGCCTGTGGGCGAGGCGGCGTAGGCGACGTCGGTGCGGGTGGCGATGTCGGCGCCCGCAGTGACATCGATCCCGACTTTCCAGACGCGGCGGGACCGGCCCCCCTCTGAGCCGGCCCCGCGGAGTCTCATTGTCGAGGGTACGCTACTTGTCGTTGGAGCTGGCTGCCTCGGGCGCCTTCTCTTCCTTTGCGGCCTGCGCCTTGGGAGCGGATTCATGCTTTCCCATCGAGCTGATGAGCGCCGGCCAGGCGCCCCCGCTGGCGCCCGCGATCTGGCCGATCAGCTCTCCCATGGGCTTGGTCGTGGTGACCAGGCCGGTGACGATCTCCGACTTGTCGTTCACGGCGAAGAAGACGCCCTTCGCCTCCGGGGCCAGCAGGGCCAGGACTCCCGTGCCGCCCTCGTCCTTGACGGTGATGAAGGGCGACCAGCCGCGGGCGCCCATCAGGTTGCTGTAGTAGGCGACGAACTGGTCGGTCTGCACCTTCCCCTTCGGCGCCATGACCAGGATCGTGACCCGCTCCAGG
>JBEKKD010000292.1:0-6474 GCA_050010895.1 Armatimonadota bacterium | reverse complement strand
CCTTCGTACCTTTCCAGGTAATGGCGAGGTCGTCGCTCCACCGGAACGTGAGAGGATCCGCGCCGTCGATCTCCAGGATGTAGACGATCCAGCTGCCGCTGGCGCCAGTATAGCCCCGCATCTCGACCTCATCCCGGAGCGGCCTCTCGGTGGCATAGGGCTCGCCGGGACCGAAGATCGATTGATTCGCATACTGCACGTACGCCCCCTTGATCATCACCTCCTGACCTGGCATGAAGTCGCCGGGGTCCCTAACGGTGATGTTTCGCCTCCCCGCCACCGCGGAGGCGACGGTCTCGTACTCGGAGCCGGAGGCGCCGAGGTCCCGGACGTTGACGGCCCCGGGCAGGTTGTCGGACCTCGTCGCTGCTCCCGCAAGGATGGGCAGACTAAGGCACAGCGCGGTTAGCGCCAGCAGACTGACGAGGGCAGTACTCACGCGAACGGTAGGCGCTCTCTCTATCACTTGGTCCTCTCCCAGGATCCCGGCGGCGAAGCGCCGGTACCGTAGTGTTCCAAAACCGATCTGTGCCTCTGGAGAAGCCAGGAAACGCCTTGGCCTGCCGACCCAATCCGGGCGGTCACAGGAGCTGCCTGGCGCTGCCCAGCATGTCGTACTCCTTCAGATGCTCCACCACCATTGCACCGACCGCCTCCTGAGCCCGTGCGACGTCCTGCTGCACGTCGAGCGCTCTTTCGTAGGCCTGACGAATAGCAGTGCCAATGTTAATCTTGGTGACCCCGTGGCGGCAGGCGTCTTGCACCATGAGGGCGGGCAGTTCCGAGCCACCATGCAGCACCAGGGGCACAGCCGTCTTGACGGCGATCTCGCTCAGCCGGTGGATGCTCAGACGTGCGGTGACCTTTCTCTGATCTCTGGTCTGGCCCTGGACTGCACCATGGACATTGCCGATCGCCACCGAAAGCCAGTCCACCCCCGTTTCCCGCACGAACCGAGCTGCCTCCTCAACATCGGTGAATCCGCGGCCCGACGAGAACAACTCCCCGTAAGGCGGCAGCGGCCCCGCTTCGTGCCCGAGCACCGCGCCGAGCTCGGCCTCTACTGCCGCGGGGCGCGACATCGCCACCACTTCGGCGCTCACGCGGGTGTTCTCCTCGAGGTGCAGCCGCGAGCCATCGATCATCACGGAGTCATAGCCGAGGTCGAGCGCCTCCTCGATCAGCGGCCGGTAGTCCACTCGCCGACCTTCCTCATCCACCACCGGCACGTGGTCCTGATGTAGGCGCACGTGGCGCCGGTCGGCCCACCGCTCGAATTCCTGCTTCACCGCCTCATAGCTCTCCGCCCCAAAACGCTCGATATCCGGCCTCGCCACCTCGATGAGAGCGAAGGAACCGCAGGCCTTCACGGCCTCGGCGATGGGCCTGACCATCGGGAGGTAGGCGACGTTGAACGCCGGGACGAGCACATGCCGCTGGTACGCACGTTGCATGATCTCGCGGATGGACAAGCAGCGCAGCACCTCCCGCCCTTCTTCATCCGCGCCAGTCATGTCACATCTCCCGAATCAGTGATAGCGCCGGGTAGAGCGCTCTGTACTGCCTGATCTGCTTGGCATACGCGCGGCTCGCCTCGAAGTCCGGCTCGACGGTGGCCACCACGCGCACCGCTTGCTTCACAGCCTGCGCCAAGCTGCCATAGACGCCGGCCGCCAGCCCGGCCAGCAACGCCGCGCCCAGGCATACCGCTTCCGGGCTCTCGAGGATCTGGAAGCATCGCCCCGTGATGTCAGCCCGAAGCTGCATGCCGAGCGGCGAGCGTGCTCCGCCGCCAGTAGCGCGAATCGTGTCGAATGGCCCGACTGCCCCGGCCAGCACGTCCGTGATCACCCCCAGCTCGCAAGCCATCCCCTCCAGAATACCTTTGTAGATGCGCGCACGGTCGCTGATGGGGGTCAGACCCACGATGACGCCCGTGGCGCGGGAGTCGAAGTGTGGCGTGCTCGATCCGATCAGGTAGGGCAGCACCAACAACCCGGTCGGTTCCGCCGGCGCCTCTGCCTCGAGGTCAGCATACAGATCGCCGCCCTTCTCGGCCCCATCAGCGAACAGGTCGGTGAACCATTTCACCATGATCCCGGCGGGGAAGTAGACGATGGTGATGTAACAGTCCGGCACCACGTGGCAGTAGGAGTTCAGGCTTGCATCCAGGGCGGCATCGTCGAGTCTCGGCTGGTCGTCTACGTGAGCGACGCATTCGAACGTCCCCATGGAATCCGAAACCATCCCCGCGGAGATCGCCCCCATGCCCAACGCTGCGCAGGCCTGATCGTGACCGCCGACCGCGACGAGCGTGCCTGCTGGCAGCCCGAGGTTAGCCGCCGCGGTTGAGGACAGCTGTCCGACCACCGTTCCGGCCGCCGTCACTCTGGGGAGTTGCTCGCACCCAATGCCGGCGAAGCCGAGCATCTCCGCGGACCAGCGGCGGGCGCTCACATCAAAGGCCAGGTACCGGGATGCTATCGAGAAGTCGGTATAGGGCGGCAGACCCATTCGCAGCAGCACATAGTCACTGGGACCGACGAAGCGGCATGCCGCTCCGAACACGTCGGGCTCGTAACGCCGCAGCCACTCGAACTTCACCAAGGGATAGGACGGGTTCACGATCTGGCCGGTGGTCTGGAAGATCCCGCGGCGGCCGAATCGCTGCTCGCACTCGGCCGCTTCTGCTGTCGCTCGGCCGTCTACATTCAGAATCGCCGGAGCGATCGCCGTGCCCCGCGCATCCACCGGGATGAACGTCTCGCCGTGGGAGCTGACCGCCAGCGCAGTCACCGGCTCGGCCGTCCCCCTGGCCACGGCCGCGATCGCCGACGCGACGGCTTGCCACAGTTCTTCGGGGTCCATTTCGACCTTCGCCGACCCCGGAAACGTTGGCTGGTACTGCCGGGTAGCAGCCGCGAGCATCCGGCCGGCGACGTCGAAGACCGCTGCCTTACAACTGCTCGTGCCGATATCAACTCCCATCAAACTCATGGCAATCGCCCTGCCGCGGCCTACTCCGCGTGCGCGCTCGAGAACCGGAGTCGCCAGGTCGCTGTCGTCGAGCGCGAGGCGCGGAGCGCCACCGTCACCGTACCGTCGTCGTTCGCGCTCACCTGGCTGACCTCTGCGCGCGTCGCTTCTGCGGTCACCAGGTCGAAGCCAGGACGAACAGCGAACGTGAGCCGGGTATGCTCGCCCGCCACGAGCTGCTCTTTACCCGAGAGCGTGAGGCATGACTCATCCCACGTCAGCGCACGCAGCGATACCGCACCTTGCGTCAGGTGCCGGTCGTTGGATAGCAGCTGGGGCCGCCCCAGGTCCTCGTGCACCGCAAGCAACAGATTCGATCGGGGTTCCAGATCTACTGAGAAGCAGCCTGAGAAACGGCCCAGCAGCCGTTGCTGCCAGAAGTCGTATACCAGGTACTGCTTCTCCGGGGCCAGGCCCAGTCGGGCCATTTCAAGGGCTACGCATTTGCTGGCATCGCCGTCGAAATTGAACACCGACACCACGTCCCACTGCGCGAACGGCCGGCTTACTTTCAGGTCCCAGACAGGCACGAGCTGGTTGATGGGATAGAGATCGAGCGGCTTGATGTCGCACACCGGTAGGCAGCGCTGGAGTAACCACATCCGCTCCGGCGGCAACTCGCCGAGCTTGTCTCCCGCGAACATCACTTGTCCCGCCAGCGCGATCGCGGTCGCGGCCACTCGCGCCTGCTCGAGCGGCAGGTATGTGCCGACAAGCAAGGTGTCCGGGTCGCAGTACCAGACGATGTTGTTCACGAACAGGCAGGAGAGAATCATGCTCGCCTGCTCGACGTAGCTTCGCCAGTCGGGCGGGCAGTTCGGCGAAACCACGTCGCCGCCGATGCGCGCCGCGTCGGAGACCGCCACTTCCGGGCCTGTGTAATGGCCGGCGCACGCGAGCAGAATGCGATCCTTCCCAATACCTTGGCGCAGCGCCTGCGTGCACAACTCGAAGGGGTTCTCGCAGGGCCGCTGGAAGGCGGCGCGCACCTCGGGTATCTCGTAGAAATGCGCGCTGTAGTGTTGGCTTCCTCCGAACATCCCGTCAATCTTGAAGAAATCGTACCCCCATTCGGCCATCTGCCGGTGCGTCTCCGTCATCTGCCGGCGCACGGCTGGCTGAGACGGGTCCAGCACGTACCGGCCGCACCAGTTGCTCATGGGCCGGCCGTCGGCGTGGTGGAGAAACCAGGGCTTATGCTGCTGGTAGAATTCCGCGTCGCCCGTGCCGAAGGGCACCGTCCAGATGCCGGGCACGAAGCCGAGCCGGCGGATCTGTCGCGCCAGCCACTTCATCCCGTGTGGGAACTGCCTGGCGTACGGCCGCAGCGTGAGGTGATGGAATTGACTGACCGGTTGCGAGAGGGAGTTGTCCTGCCACGACTCGATGGACCAGATCTGCAGCCCGTACGGCTTTAGGTACCTCGCCCCGATGCGCGCCTCATTGAGGTTCTCTTCTTCGCCCGCCTGATCGAAGTACGTGTTCCACGACATCCACCCCGTGGGAGCCGAAGGCAGTCTCGACCTGTCCAGCGGCCGGTACCATGGAACGTAGCGACTGCCGTAGAAGTGCTGCTCCACGGTGATGGTGATCTCCGACGCTGCCGGGTTCTCGATTCGCCCCTCCAGCACGAACTCGAAGGGCTGCTTGCCGCCGTTCGTAGACTCGCTTGTGGTGATCGTGACGCGTTCGGCATGGAAACGCACGGCCGTGTCGCGCTCGATATCGAACAGAGAGTCATTCAGCGCGCTGTCTGCCGGACCGGAGGCCATCTGGACCACGTCCGGATCCTGAGGCGCAAATGTCCGGCAGGCAAACGTCTGATGTCCCAAGGTCGCGACGCCGCGGAAGGAGAGCTGTCCGCGGGAATTCGTCCGGCCGCGCGGCACCAGCGCGAGCCCAAGATCACGGCCAGCGGAACTGAGCCGAAGGTACATCTGGCAATCCCCGTGGGAGTCGCGGATGGCCAGTCGCTCGGGCCCTGCGCCTGGGGCAAGCGCAATCGACATCGGCTCTCCGCCCGAGGAGACGAACTCCAGTCTGCCAGTGACGCGGGCCGTGGTGGGGCGGTGCCGGCAATCGAGCGCGGCGGCACGAGCGTTGAAGGTGACCCTCCATTCCCCGAACGTGACGGAGGATCGACTGCGACTAGGCATTTGCGGCCTCTCCATTGCTGCCTATCACGAGCGCGCCCTCATTGCCGGCATCGTGCGGCGTCGCCCGGCGCGGAGTCTTATCCCTTCACGCCAGTCAACGCGATGCCGTCCTGTCCAGGAATCATCTTCCTTGCTGAGAGCCGTGGCAGCTGACATCGTCGTGTTCTCTAGCCTCAACGACATCCCTGGTATGGGAGGGAGGAGGTTGCACCCCGAGGAACACCCGGGCTGGACTCGTGCTATCTCCATAAGACGGGTGGTCAATACCCCCGGTAAGTGTTGACGACAGCCAGATCCTTTGACTGGTCTATTCAGACACATCTCTATCGGCGCTGACAACGCGCATACTATCGTCGGATCTGGAGGCCTCTCAAGTCCAGAAGGGGCGCTGACGTCGGCCAGGACACCTACCGGAGAGTGCTTCCGAATCTATGTGGCGCACACGGCACGCACGCGAGGCGCCTGGTAGGCCACCTCCTTCTTGAGGAGATGGTAGCTGAAATCGAGCAGGCGGCGGGCGGCGGCGATCTTCCCGGGGTTGCGTCCGTGCCGGAAGGCGCCGATGAGCTATCGGACATCACGGGCGCACTCTGAGTTCCACCAGCGCTGCCGACGCTGCCGGCAGCCTTACGCCCTCCTCCGGGTCCAGCTCCTCAGTCTCCCCACCGCCGCGATGGAGGATCAGCGCCGACACCGTCACGTGCGGGAGATCCTTCTTCACCGGCAGCGTTACGACCACGTCCTCATCGCTGCCGTTGGCCAACGCATAGGCGTACCCGCCTTCCGGGTTCCTCCACAGTGCGTGCACCACCGCGGAATACACCATCGTCGCGTACGACTCCTCCCCGTCCCCATGCCCAGGTATCGTTATCTGCGGGCCGTCGATGGGGACGCCCGGTAGCATCTCGCCCAGCACCAGGTAGGGATGCCCAACCCCACGGTGTAGCTTCAGGCTCTCCTTCAGAAGCCGGAGGATGCCTGGGTCGAGCTCCTTCGGGTTCATGGCCCAGTCTCCCCACGCCGCACCTGCCGGGAGCTGCCCTGTGACGAAGTTCACACCATGGCTGCGCAGGTCGATAGGCCCACGCCTGCGAGGCATCGGCGCGGAGTCTCCGCCGTAGGCCGTCACATAGCGATGGTAGACGAAGGTGAACAGCGGTACACCGCGTGTACCGCGTCCAGACCGCGGCCACTCCTGCTCGAGGTAGTTTCGTGCGTGGTAGCAGTCCAGCGATTGCAGGAAGTACTCGCCCGGCTCCTCCATGGACCACACGAAGTCAGG
>JBEKKD010000291.1:0-5899 GCA_050010895.1 Armatimonadota bacterium | reverse complement strand
CAGCGAACTCAACAGCTCACCCGCAAACGCTTCCAACCGCTTCCGACAAGCTTCCAGCTCTCGTGTCGTCATATCCCGCTATTACCACGCGGGCTTGTATTATTCTAACGGAGTAATACTAGAATCGCCTGGTTAACTGCTGCTGGGATTCCGAGCACGGCAACTTTCCCGAGGCTCGCATACATTGAATACAGCAATGTCCCGGCAGGCAGTATTTCAAGGCGCTTGGACGCCAATCCGGCATCTGTCACCTGCCTGTCAGTAGTGACCACGCATGAAGAGCGCGTCATGTCACCGATGGCGACCCACGGCGTGGACTCGTCCATGTCATCGGCCCAGTATGCGTCGTTCCCACTCTCCGGGGTTCCGCCGGCATAGATCCTCCCAACGCAATACTTGAGGCGACTGACACCCCATGAGCTCGGGAGGTCTCCAAGCCACTCGATGCCGCTGGCCTTGTACCTCGGGTAGGCGCGAAGTCTCACGCGGTCACCTCCGCAAGCCGCGCCATGATATCGCTCTCCAGGGCCTTGATATCCGCTTCGATCTCCTCCAGCGGCCGCGGAGGTTCGTAGCGGTAGAAGTGACGGTTGAGTGGAATCTCGAACCCCACCTTGGTCTTAGCGTGATCTATCCAGGCATCCGGGACATGAGGCAGTACCTCGCGCCGGAAGTACCCTTCGATGCTGTCTTTGAGCGGCACGTTCTCGGTGTCGCGCAGTTCCGGGTCAGGCTCGGGGTTGCCATTCCGGTCGCGGCAGACTTCGGCTGTGTCATCTCGCTCGCTCAGCGCGTTCAGCACCGCCTTCAGCTCTGGCGCAGTCAGGCGCACGCCCCGAGCGCGGTCCATTTCCCGCAGGTCGGTGAGGAACGCCTTCCGGTCGCGATAGAGCGTGTCGTAGTGGGCTCTGGCGAAGGCCTGGAGTAGCCCGCGAATCTCCTCCTGTCGGCGTTCACCCTCTGCGATCTCCTGGAGGCGGATCGCCTCGTTCTTCTTGTTGCTGGAGACGAGGTTGCGGAATGCCGTCTCGTCCGCCAGCCGCGCGATGCGCTCGGCCGTGGCCTGGAAGTTGAGTCGCAGGGGACGCTCCACGGTGATCTTGGAGAAGCCGAAGTCGGCGTTATCGAAGACCTTGCTGACGACGAGCGTTTTCCCCTCGCCATTCATCCTGACTGTGCGCGTCTCAGCGTCCTGGAAGTTGCCGTGGAGGCGGGCGATGTCGCCGATCTGGTCCGGCTCTCCCTCCGCGGCATCGCCGATCTTGTTTCGCTTGTTGCCCAGGCTCTTTCGCATCTTCACGAAGAACTGCCGCGCATCTATGAGCTGGACCTTGCCCTTCCGCTCCGGCTCCTTCCGATTGGTGAGCAGCCAGATGTACGTGGAGATGCCGGTGTTGTAGAAGAGCTGGTCGGGCAGCGCGACGATGGCCTCCAGCCGGTCGTTCTCGATGATCCACTGGCGGATGTTGCTTTCCCCGCTGCCGGCGTCGCCGGTGAAGAGAGGCGAGCCATGGAACACGATGCCGATGCGGCTGCCGCCCTGCTTCGGGTCGCGCATCTTCGAGAGCATATGCTGGAGGAAGAGGAGCGAACCATCATTGATCCGCGGCAGGCCCGCGCCGAACCGGCCGTTGTACCCGAGGGTGTCGCGCTCCTTTTCGATGTATCGCTGCTGCTGCTTCCACTCGACGCCAAAGGGCGGATTAGCGAGCATGTAGTCAAAGGTGAGCCGCCTGCCCTCCCGGTCGCGGTCGAAGCCGTCCTGCGTGAAGGTATCACCCAGCCTGATGTTGTCCGCGTCCTCGCCCTTGATGAGCATGTCAGACCTGCAGACCGCCCAAGCCTCGTCGTTCAGGTCCTGCCCAAAGAGGATGGGACGCGCCTCCGCGTTGAGCGCGCGGATATACTGCTCGGCCACCGAGAGCATGCCGCCTGAGCCGCAGGCCGGATCGTAGATGGTTTTCACTACATGGCTGCGGCGCAGATCCTTCTCCGGGGAGAGGAGGAGGTTGACCATGAGCTTGATCACCTCACGTGGGGTGAAGTGCTCTCCTGCCTCCTCATTGGACTGCTCTGCGCCAATCCGGATGAGCTCCTCGAAGACGTACCCCATCTGCACGTTGTCGACACGCTCGGGCGAGAGGTCTACCGTGGCAAAGGCCTTGATGACCTGGTAGAGCAGGTTCTTCTCGGCCATGCGCGCAATCTGCTGATCGAAGGCGAACCGCTCCGTGATCTCACGGACGTTCCGCGAGAAACCGTTGATATAGGCGTTCAGGTTCGGGGCGAGCTGGTTCGGGTCGTCGAGTAGCTTGGGGAGGTCGAGCTTGGACAGATTGTAGAAGGGGCGGCCGGTGACACCCTCAAGGAGCCGGCGGACAACACTCTCCGGCTTCGCCTTGATCTCCGCGTGCTTCGCCAGCGTCGGCGCCTTCGTGGGTGCCAGCAGGCAGTCAAAGCGCCGCAACACCGTGAGCGGCAGGATAACCTTGCGGTACTCATTTCGCTTGTAGGGGCCACGGAGCAGGTTGCAGATGCTCCAGATAAAGCTGGCGAGTTGGGAGTGGGTCTCGGGACTCGTTCAGGCATCCTCTGTCTGATGCAGAATCGGCTCATCCGCGTCCCGCCGCGACCCCAGTCGCGCAGCGTGGCGGGAGAGCCGCCGATCATGTCGGCGGCTTGGCGGATGGTGACGAAGTCACGCAGATCCAACATGCCCCTCGCCTCTTGGGAACCGAGGCCCTGCCAGCAGGCGCCGGCCGGGGAGATTGTAAGACCTGATAGGCGGTAGGTCAAGCGAGCAGACGGCGAATGAGGAGTAGGGGTGCAGGTCGCAGACCCTCGCGACCGTCCGCCGAAACTGCCGTACGCAGGACGGCAGGCCAGGCGTTGCGCATGCGGAACCCATGCATCATGTCCCAGCGCGAGACACAATCCGGGCCTACGCCGGTAACCGAGCGGTTGTTGGCACTGCTGGAGGCGGCCGGGGCGAACTACCGCGTGGCGGAGCACGAGCCGGCATTCACCTCGGAGCAGGCGGCCGCGGTACGCGGGACTCCGCCTGGAGCCGGCGCGAAGGCCCTGCTAGTGAAAGCAGATGATGCGGGCTATGCACTGCTCGTCATCGCCGGCTCCCGCCGGGTGGACAACGCCCGCCTGCGTCAGGCGCTGGGTACTCGACGAGTCCGCTTCGCCACCGCGGACGAGCTGTTCGAGCTGATCGGCTGCCGGCCGGGCGCGGTGCCGCCTTTCGGCGCGCTATTCGGCCTGCCCGTGTTGCTGGATCGCTCACTGCAAGCCGTCTCCCAGGCTGCTTTCAACGCCGGCAGCCACACCGTCTCGGTGGTGATGGATGGGGACGACTTCCGACGCGCGATCGCAGGGCGGCCGGTCGATGTCGCGGAGGTGGAAACACCAACGGGCGATGGCGCAGGATGGTAGCACGCGCCGGTGGCGAAGTTGGCGGAGCCGTACGCGCCATCCGCAACACGACGCCCGTCAGCAATAGCGCCGCGCCGGTACCACCCCGCCGCCGCCGAGGGAGCCACTCAAGCCAACGTCGTGCGCCATTTCCGGTGCATTGCGGCGGGAATCCCCAGACGTGCGCCGATTCTGACGAGAACACGGCTGAGGAGAGGAGATCACCCGCGGCTTGTGGGCCCACGTGGCGCGTTGTTCGCCCTGCTGCGGTCCGGGTCGTCGCTGCGTCTGGGCGGTCAGTTGGGCCCGATCCCACGCCACCGCCAGTGGAGGTCCCGCCGGGAGGGCTTGGGCAACCCAGACTGGAATTGGCTGGCGCGGAGGTGATTGCGCATCGTGGCCCATCCCGCTTCCCCAGGGTCGTACACCTGATGGCGTGGACGCTACTGCTCGTGGCGGTCTTGATATGGGGAATCCAGCCCCTGGTCCTCAAGATTGCCCTCGCCGTCTTCTCCGTCAGCTTTGCCGCGTTCGCTAGATCCTTGGTGGCCGCTGTCTTCTTCGGCCTGGTGGCACTGCGATCCAGCCCTGGTCCCGCATTGGTGCCGTCTCCATCTAAGCTGGGCACCCGGGGACTGGTGCTGTGGCTGGTGCTTGGCGGGCTCGGCCTGGGACTGGGCAATGTGCTCTGGAACCTGAGCCTGACGCGAACTACGGTCGGTGCCTCCAGCGTGCTGCAGATGGGCGCCAATATCATCATCGCGCTCTATGGCATTCTCGCACTGCAGGAAAGGTGCACCCGGCTGCGCACGATGGGCCTCTTGCTATCTCTCGGCGGGATGTTCCTCGTGTCCTGGAATGGAGAGGATCTATCCACCCTCGCCAGCTCACGTTATTTCCAGGGGAACCTGCTGGCACTGACATCCGGCATTGCCTTCAGCGTATGCGCCATCGCGCAGAAAGTCAGTGTGCCGGGGCGCAGCAGCGTCTCGGTGGGCGTACCCATCTTCGCTCTGAGCGCGCTTACCTGTGGCACGACTGCGCTCTTCGGCCCCGTCTTGGTCTCAGGATTCAGCCCGGGCATGCTCGCGGCACTGATTCTGACCGGCCTGATCGGCATGGGTCTGGGCAATGTGCTGTTCACCGAGGCTATGCGCACCGTAACCGCTTCAGTCGGCGCCGCCGCGCTCGCCGCTTGCCCGATGGTCAGCCTGGTGTGTGCGGCTCTGATGCTTCACGAGCCGACCAGTGCGTACCTACTCGCGGGGGCCCCGCTCACCTGTATGGGTGTAGCGGCTGCCATCGCCAGCGAACCGGCAGCCAGCGCGGGCGGCAGACCTACATGAACGACGCGATCGCGGCACAGGTGTATAGAGTCTCCGTCGGCGCGGGGGGCCTTCGTACGAAGCCGCGAAACACCGTGCCACGCGCGCTGGTGTGCGGCTTTCGGTGGCCGGTTGGGGCTGTCCCTCGGCTTGCTGCTGTTCGCGGCGCTGTCGCCGCGTGTGGGCGGCCCGCTGGACGCGTGCGCGCTGACGTGCCGTCCCGCCAAGACCCCGACAGACGCCCGCTTTTCTCCTGTTCGCTGTCAGATGGCGGTCTGGCCTCGCTAGTCGCTTTTTCCGTTTGACACACCCTCTTCGTCTGGTAGAATGAACCCGGTTGTCCGTCCCTCTTGAGGTGCACTCGTGGTGGCGATGACCTGCTTGCGACTGGCGAACCGACGGCTGTTTGTCGCGCTTCTGCCGTATCTGGCGCTGGCGAGCGTTGGCCCCGGACTTCACCGCCACCTTTCTTCCCTTGACGCATCCAGCGCGACTGCCCGCGGACGGATCATCCCAAGCGCATCTCTGGAAGGGTTTGTCGGGCTGTCCGCCGCCGATCCGGATTCAGACTGTCTGGTATGTCAGTGGGAGCTGGCGTCGGACGCGTGCAGCGCGGGTGTTCACCGGACCCAAGCAGTCACGCCAGCCGCTGTCATCACACCGGGCTCCCTATCGCCACTAGACGCAGGTCGCCGGTCCTCTCCCGGATGCAGGGCCCCACCTCTCGCCTGAGTGCGCCCCCCTGCCTGTCCCGGTTGTCGAGCCACTGCGGCCGTGGGTTGGCGCGCATTGCCTGCCTCCGCAGGGTGTCCGCACCGCGGGCGTCCCGGCCGAGTAAGCGGCACCAGTCCGGCCTGGTCGTGGGGTGCGAACTCGGTCCCTTGTCGGAAACCAGAGAGCGCATAGCCGCTGCGCATGTGAGATCCCAGGTGAGGAGACCCCCTTGACTCCTATGCTTGCCGTCTACGTCGTACTGGCTATTGGGTTGGTTGTCGGGATCCGGTACTTCCGGAAGCTGCGAGCTGAGTCAAACCAGGCGCAGAAGGTCCCCCGCACGCTCCAGAACTACCGGAGTAACTGGAAGAGAGAAAAGACATCACAGGCGAGGGAGAACCGGGCGGGGCTGATCGCGGCCGCGGTGCAGCGGCTTTCCA
>JBEKKD010000290.1:0-5925 GCA_050010895.1 Armatimonadota bacterium | reverse complement strand
GGAAGGAGGTGAGACAGCGCCACGCATCGACGATGCTGCGGGAATGCGCTGTGAGACTTGCCGGAATGAAAGGAGACGGGACATGGGACGACGACGTGGTTTCACGCTGATTGAGTTGCTCGCCGATGTGATCTACATGAGTTCCTGCGGCGATGGGCCTCAGCCCAGGGTCTGACTGTGGGGATGTGGAGAACTGCAATCCCTAACCTGCGTTGGCCGGTGATCCTCCCTCCCTGTATGATTCTGCTCTGCCTGAGTGTTCTTCCCGCCCGCGCGGGCACCTACTTCGTCGATGCCTCTCGAGGCAATGATGCCAGCGCGGGGACCTCCGTCGAGACCGCGTGGCGCTCTCTGGACCGGGCGAATTCGACGCTCGCGCCCGGAGACACTTGCCTGTTGCGCCAGGGGCTGTACGCGCAGAGCCGAATCGCGCCCGCCCGCTCGGGAGTGGCCGGCGCGCCAGTTACCTATGCCGCCTACCGGGACGAGGCTGCGGAAGTCACCGGCGGCAAGGATGGATCCATCGTAGACCTGACGCAGAGGAGCCATGTGACTGTCCGCGGTCTTCGCATTCACTCGCCCACGGAGCACCGCTGGGTGGTGAGGATCAGTGGGGAGCAGGCGCAGCACAACCGTATCGAACAGTGCGATGTAACCGACCCCGAGGGCGAGAGGCCGATCGTGATCGCGGAGGGAGCGTCCCATAACACGGTATCTGGGTGCACGGTTCACGACACGGGCAGCGGCAACTCGGGGCGGGGTGACTGCATCGTTCTCACCGACCAGGCGCACGACAATGCGGTCGTAGGCAACACCTGCTACAACGGCTGTCACACCCAGGTCATGGTGATCCGCGGCGCCACCCACAACCTCATCGTCGGGAACGATCTGTACGCAACTAGGCGCGGGTGGAGTGGCGCGGGCATCAACATCCTGCTCTACTCGGATGACAACGTGGTTGTAGGCAACTACATCCACGACCTCGGGGAGATCTCCGACACCAAGTGTGCCATCCAGATCTGCACCCGGGGGAACACGATCCAGAGCAACGTCATCGTCAACGTCGGTGGCTACGGTATCTCGCCCCAGTCCTACGAGTACAGAGGTGACCGCCAGGAGGCGACAGGCAACCTGATCGCCCACAACACCGTGTACCAGTGCGGCCGCCCGGGGCTCATGGTCTATGACGCCAGCGACTGCGTCTCACGCGAGAACCGGTTTGTCGGCAACATCGTCGTCGGGTCCACGCATGACTGGGATAGCCAGCCGGTGTGGCTGATGCTGCTCAGCAGCCAAGCGCTACCCGTCCCCCGTCGGCCCGCGGAGTGGCGCGGCAATACGTTCACTGGCAACGTATTCTGGCACCCCGAGCCTGGAGAGCAGAACGCCGTGATCTACATCTACTACGGTCAAGAGAAGGCGGTTGCCGTGTGGTCGATCCGGGAACTGGAGACCGCCTTCCCGGACGTCTTCGCGCGCAACCGGCTGGTCAACCCGCAGTTCATGGACCCGGAGCATGGTGACTTCCACCTCAACCCCGGCAGCCCGGCGGGTGGCGCGGGCGCGCTATCCGCGGGGAGACGACCTATCGACTCTCTTGAATCACGACATAACTGAGGGAGGAGTCATGGACACAACGCGGCGCGTGGCTAACTGCCACGCTCATTTCCACGGGCCCGACGAGATCGAGGAGAAGCGCGCCCTTTGGGACTCGCTCGGGTAGCTTGCCTGACCGCCGGCCGGCCCCAGCATCCCCTCCAGCTTCTCGACCGCAGCCAGTTTCGTGCGCACATCGGAGTGCAGGTATCTCGCCGTTGTCCCGATGTCCGCGTGCCCCAGCAGTTCCTGCACAGTGCGGATGTCGGCGCCGGAGCGGATGAGATGGGTGGCGAAGGTGTGGCGGAGTTTGTGGGGGGTGATGCCTCTGCCCGCGAGCCCGGCTTTGCCTAGGGTGCGTGCCAGCATCCGGCTGATCGCCCGGCCGCAGATGGGCTCCCCGAACTGGCTCACGAAGAGCCGGTGGCTCTGGGTCTGGATCCGGTGGGGGAGGTACTGCTCGATGGCTGCCACGGCCTGATCGGCCAAAGGCACCACTCTCTCCTTCGCCCCCTTCCCGTGCACCAGCAACTGCCGGTTCTCCAGGTCCAGATCCTCCAGGCTGATCTGGGCGATCTCGCTGCGCCGCATGCCCGTGGAGAGCAGCAGCACCACCAAGCACCTGTGCCAGGGCCGCTGGGCGGCCTCCAGCAGCCGCTGAGCATCTGCTTCCGTGAGCGTTACGGGCAGCTGTTGTTCGAGTCTGGGCAGCGGCAGCCTGCGGGCGGGATTGCTCGAGACATGGCCCATGTCCTGGAGGAAGCCGAAGAAGGATGATAACACCCACAGCTTCCGTCTTACCGTCAGAGGCGCTCGATCTGCCAGGCTCACCGCGAACTGCATCACCTGCTGGCGGGTGATGTGAGCGGGAGGGGGCACTTCGCTCAGGTTCTGGGAGAGGAACTGGGAGAAGGCGCTCAAGTCGCGGCGGTAGGCCTTCACGGAGATGGCAGCGCAGCTGCGATAGCCCTTCAGGTACTCCAGGAACATCGCCACCGCCTCCTCAAAGGAGAGCGTGCCGGCCTCGTGCGTGGCACTCATGACTGTGCTCCCTCCTCTGTCTGCGGAACGCTCTCCCCGAGCAGACCCGTCAGCCTTCCGACTGCTGCCAGCTTGGTCCGCACATCCGAGTGCAGGTAGCGCGCCGTCGTCCCCAGGTCGGCATGGCCCAGTAACTCCTGCACGGTGCGCACGTCTACGCCCTTGCGGATGAGCTGGGTGGCGAAGGTGTGGCGCAGCTTGTGAGGGGTGATCCCCTGGCCTGCCAGCCCCGCCTTCACCAGGATCTCGTCGAGCGCGGTGTTGATCACGTGGCCCCGGATGGGTTGGCCACGGGAGTTCACGAAGAGCCGGCGGCTCTGAGTATCGGGCCGGTGGGGGAGGTACTGCTGGATGCTTGCCACTGCCTGACGCGTGAGGGGGACGATCCGCTGCTTGGCTCCCTTGCCGTGCACCAGCAGCTGCCGGTTGGTTATGTCCACCTCCTCCAGGCTGATCTGCACCGCTTCGCTTCTGCGGATGCCCGTCGCCAGCAGCAGCATGAGGAGGCACCGATGCCAGGGCAGTTCGACCGCCGCCAGCAGCAGCTGCGCCTGCTCCTCGGAGAGCGTCACCGGTACGTGCTGCTCCAGCTTCGGGAGCGGCAGTCGCTTGGCGGGATTGCCAGAGACGTAGCCCATGTCCTGGAGGAAGCCGAAGAAGGAGGAGAGGCAGGCCAGCTTGCTGCGCACCGTGATCGGGGACCAGTGCGACAGGCTCACCGCGTACTGGATCACCAGCTGGCGCGTGATCGCCGCCGGAGCCGGCAGCGGCCCGGGTCGGGAAGAGAGGAACTGCTGGAAGGTGCGCAGGGTCGCGCGGTAGGCCTGGATGGAGAGGGGAGAACAGCTGCGGTAGCTCCGCATGTACTCCAGGAACATCGCCACCGCCTGCTCCAAGGGAAGCTCGTTCCCGGTGGAGGGCGGCGCGGCAGGGGCCGCTTCGGCCTGGGTGGGAGTGGTCATCTATGCCTCCTGTGGTGGATGATTGTGGCATGCCATTCATCACTTGGCGGCGGGGGGGAAGTCCAGGCCTTTGTGCAGGTATTCTGTCGAGTGGGCCCTAGTGCAGGTATTCTGTACCCCCTCGATTTTGGGCCAGGATGGCTCTAGGAGCCACAAGAAGGGTGGAGTGGGCCGATAAGCCGAGGTCGCGATTGACTGGAGTATACCAAAGTGTACCAAAAACGGCGTTTTCCGGAAAAACGCGGGCATTTCGATCAGCGCTCGGGGTGGGGAGAGGTGCAGAAAGTGCAGCCAATTGCTGGAGAAATCGCTGCTTCAGCATCGGCCTCAGCGGCCCCGATCCCGGTGTACCAGGGTAGACTTTCGGTAGACCAGACGGTGTACTATCAGTAGTCCGAGCACCGGAAACGGTGTACCGGCCGGTGTACCGCGAGGCGGCGAGAGCGCTGATTGGGCCCTGGCCGGTACACCGGGGCCGCCGCGACCCATGGCGCGGTCTTCCTCAGCGATATGCAATGAACGCGGACTGCACTGAACTGAACGAAATCGCCGGGATGACGGCTACCCCCGAAAAGGCCTCGTACGCTGTATCGCGGCTGCACTGCGGCTGCACCGAAGCTGCACCCGGACTGCACCACACTTGCACCGCGGCTGCACTGCTTGGCCCCTTTGGCGCCGGACTGGAGTAGCGCTTTGGTGGCGGTTTGGTAGCAGTTTTTTGGGCGTATGGGAGATTTCGGGGTATTGAGAAGAGGGATGCGGATCAGGGCAGATCGGTCTGCGTCGCTCCGGGATAGGGTCAGAGGGGCATCTGAGCGTCCCGGCCCAGGCGGAGAAGGACCCCGCGAGCGGTGGCGATTCGATGGCGGTCCAGTAGCACTTCGGTGGCGGTCAAGCCCCCCTGGGAGTGGCGGTTTGGTGGCGGCCCGGTGGCGGCCGAGTGGCGGTTGTGGTCCATGACGGGGTGTTCCGGGGAGGCGGAGGGGGCAGCCGGGCGCGAACTGACCGCGGGAATGGGCCGGGGCGACGAGAAGAGATGTGGAGTCAGCGGGGAGCGGGGCTGGGGCGATGAGATCGGCCCTTGGGATCGTAAGGAGGAAGGCGGAGATGAGCGATAGACGCCTGCGCAAGCGAGCTGTTTCAGGCGGCAGGGATGAGGTGACCGGGTCGCGAGGAGGCCCCGCGCAGACACCTCCGACCGCGCCTTGCGGTTCGGAACCGGCCGGAGTCGTGGCGGTCCCGACGGTGGGAGCGTGGCCGCCGGACCTGCAGGCCTGGGAGCAATACTTTGAACGCCTGCGCACCAACGACTCCTGTCCCAGAGCCGATCTGTGGAAGGCGCGCCTGTACCTGAGTATCTATTCGTGGGCCGCACAGGGCAGCATCACTGCGGCCTCGGTGCGCCAGCAGGAAGCGATCGTTGAGAAGGTGCTGTCGCATGGGGAAGAGGTGTTCGACGGAATCGAGGCCGATATCGAAGGGGCGATTTCGGGAGCGGTGGACACGGACAACCAGCGGTTCCTGCTGACCATGGCGCTTTCGTGGGAAGTGGGAAGACGCTGGGATGGTCGGATCACGATCTTCCCGGGCATGGGGCCACGCCGTGCCAGTGGCTCCTTGGCGGCTTGGACCTGGCGCACGCTGATCAGGCCCTGGCTGCCCAAAGACTGCCGGCGACTGGATGCCCGGTATCGGCCGGAGGACGCCAACATCTGGGCGGGTGCGCTGTGCTGGGTGCTGGCGGCCACCGGCCATGCGGGAAGGATCGGCGAGGCCCTGCCGGAGGTGCTCCGTCCCTACGCGCCGGTCAGCCGGAAGGGGAGGCTGGTGGAAACGGGAGAGGAACTCGATCAGGCCTGCGTGCGGAGGTTCGCGCAGGGCCTTGCGCGTGTGGCTGGTGGGCATCTCGTTCTCGGGCGCGAGCCGCCTCCCTCAGACATCGGGGAGGTGGTGCGGCGCCCCCTGCGTCCGGATAACCCGTATCGCAACGACCCCGAGGTCAGGAAAGCGCTCCACCGCGCTTATGTCCGTCTGGGCGGGGGCGAGGAATCGACCGGCCGGGAAGCGGTGCTGGAACAGCTGGCGATCCTCCTAGCCGCGCGGTGGGCCTTCTTGTGGCCGCCGGTGATCCGGCGTGACCCGGAGCGAAGAGAGCATCGCCGCGTCCTGAAGGCCGAGACCAACCGGTTGCGCCGAGAGCTGAACCTGCGGGGAGAGCCGCGCCCGCGCGCCCGCTGAGCCGAACCCCCCCGCCTCACCCGAGCGCGCCCCGCCAACACGCACGGCGCGGCGCGTTTTCCCTCGCGGTAACACCAGTGCCCGAATC
>JBEKKD010000289.1:0-5927 GCA_050010895.1 Armatimonadota bacterium | reverse complement strand
AGACAGCCGTGCGGTGGCGCAACGGGCGGTTTCGGGACTGAAGTCCCGAAACACCAACGAGTCGCAGGGAACGGCGCGGCGTCGGCACTGAAGTACCGACGCAACCGGCAGGGGCAAGCCCGCCAGAGGCGGATGAACCCCTGCCCAACGATGCGCCAGGGATGATAAACCAAGGAAATGCGATGAAGCGAATACTCGACTACGAACTGAGGCCGGCAGAGGCGGGGTTGTGGTTTCTGGGACAAGCGGGATATGTGATCAGGTCGTGCGGGAAGACCGTCGCCATTGACCCGTATCTCACGGACTCCGCCGGCCACGGCGATCCCGGGACAACGCGGCGGTTTCCTGCGCCGGTTGCGCCGGATCAACTGAGGGCGGATATCTACATCGTCACGCACGACCACACCGATCACCTCGATCCCGAGACGATTGCGGGCTACCGGCACAAGGAGGAGACGATTTTCGTGGCGCCCCGGCTGGCGTGCCGGAAGCTGGCGAAGCTGGGCATACCTGAGCGCAACATCCGGCGCGTTGACAGCGGAGAAACCGCAGTGATTGATGGCGTGACTCTCATGGGCGTATATGCGATCCCAAACGAGCCGGGCGCCATCGATACGGCGGGGTACTTGGTGCAGTTCGAGAACGGCCGCAACGTGTACCACACCGCCGACACGGATTTCTCGGACGTGCTGCTGGCGGCGGCGCCGAAGTGCGAGGTGCTGCTGACGTGCATCAACGGCAAATGGGGGAACCTGAACGTGCACCAGGCGGCAAAGCTGACGAAGAAGGTGCGCCCGCGGTATGCGATCCCGAATCACTACGACGTGATGGCGGCGAACTCCGAGAACCCGGAAGCGTTCGTCTTCTTCCTCTCCCGCGAAGCGCCCGATATCGAGATCAGGATTCTCCAGGTGATGGAGCCGTTCGTGTGGGGGGCCGCCGAGGGAGCGCCGGAACATGTTTGAGAACGATGCGGCGGTCTTCGCGTTCGTGAAGGAGCACCTGTACGTGGCCGCGCTCTGCGATGTGCTTGACTCGCTCGGATTCCGGAATCAGGCGATGCACCAGCGACTGCGGCCGCTGCTGCCGGATATCAGGGCGTGCGGGTTCGTCGGGCGGGCGCGCACGTTCCGGTGGATGGAAGCGGACTACTTGGTCGAGGAGGATCCGTATGGGCTGGAGATCGAAGCGATGGACTCGCTGCGGCCCGGCGATGTGGCGGTCCACTCGACGGACTACGCCGGCACGAACGCGCCATGGGGCGAGCTGATGAGCACGGTGGCGAAGCGCAGGGGCGCGGTCGGGTGCATCTGCGACAGCCAGGTGCGCGATTGCGTGAAGATCATCGAGATGGGGTTCCCGGTGTACTGCGCCGGCATCAAGCCGGTGGACTCGCAGGGCAGGGGGCGGGTGATGGCGTACGATGTGCCGGTGCGGTGCGGGGAGGCGCTGGTGCACCCGGGGGAGCTGATCTTCGCCGACTTCGACGGGATCGTGGTGGTGCCGAGAAAAGCGGAGAAGGACGCGCTGGTGCTGGCGCAGGAGAAGGTGGGGAAGGAGTCGCTGTCCCGCAAGGAGCTGTTGGAGGGGAAGAGCCTGCGGGAGGTGTACGAGAAGTATGGGGTGCTGTAGGGGAGGGTTGACCGAAGAGTTGAGGAGGCGAGGAGGCGGAAGCGCGTGGGCGTCGGCACTGGCCCTCCTTCGCTGAAGCTTCCTGCTTCGCACGAGGCTACGCAGGACAGGTCGTAGGGCGTGAGTACCGACGCGACGGAGGCGGCGGGACGGACGTTTACTAACGGCGCGGAGATAGGAGAGGATACATGCATGTCGGCCTGCTGACGGGTCCATTCTCGGACAAGTCTCTGGACTGGATCATCGGTTTCGCAAAGAAGAACGGGTTTGGGGCGCTGGAAGTGGTCGCCGGGCCTGGCGGCAAACACCTTGATACCGCGAAGCTGCCGGCCGAGAAGGCGAAGCAGATCAATGCGGCGCTGAAGAGTGCCGGTATTCGCATCTCGAGCCTGGCGTACTACAGCAACTTGCTGGAGCCCGATGCGAAGACGCGCACAGCGCGAGTCGAGGCGATGGAGAGCGTGATCGACGCGGCGGCAGCGCTGGGAGTGGGGGTGGTGTGCACGCTTGCCGGGTTCCCGATGCCGGGCAAGGATCGCACGCAGACGATCGATGAGGACTACCCCGGCGTGTTTCGGCCACTCGCGAAGTACGCGGCGAAGAAGAAGATCAAGATCGCGTTCGAGAACTACTTCGCCACCAACATTCGCAGTCTCGCGGACTGGGAGCAGGTGTTCTCGGTGGTGCCGGACGAGAACATGGGGCTGAACTACGATCCCTCGCACCTGCTGCATCAGGGCATTGACTATCTCGAAGCGGTGGAGAGGTTCAAGGACCGCATCTTCCACACCCATGCCAAGGACACCGAGGTGAAGCAGCACGTGCTGCGGTGGGTGGGGAATCAGTCGAGGGGCTGGTGGCGATACGTCATCCCCGGCTTCGGCGAGGTGAACTGGGGGGTCTACATCGCGCGGCTGCGAAGTATCGGATACGATGATGTGCTGAGCATCGAGCACGAGGACGGCGCGTTCGGTGGGGAGGAGGGGTTCATCAAGGGGCAGCGGTATCTGTCGCAGTTCGTGTAGAGGCAGCAGATGTGGCAGGGGCAAGCCCCTGCCCAACGGACAGACGATGGGCAGGAGGCGATGGCCTCCTGCCTTGCTGTTTCTGTCGATGACGCGGCGTCGGCACTGAAGTACCGACGCCGCGGAGGTCTACTGCTTGCGGATCTTGTAGGCCAAGTCCGTCGTGAGACCAGCGGGCGTGGTAATGACGAGCGAGCCATCGGAGGAGGTATAGGTGGTCGCGTTCGTGACAGCGCCGGTGGTCGTGTCCCACTGTTCGATACGATAGACGCCGGGGGTGAAGCCGCCGAGGGTGATCTCGCTGGGGTTGATGGGCTGGGGGGAGACTCCGCTGCGATGGTTCCACCAGGTGTGGTCTTTGTTCTGCACCCATGCGAGGCCGGAGGTGGCGTTCGTGAGGGCAAGGACGCGGAGATTGGGACCGCGGAGGTAGTTGGTGAGGCGATAGGAGACGTTGAACCAGTCGGCGCCGGTGTCTTCGACGACGATGGTGTGCGGGCCGGCGGGCACGTCTATGGAATGCGAGCCGTCGTACTGGCGCATGGTCTGGTGACCGTCGGGTGAGGTATCGGGGAAGTCGACGGTGAGAGCCCGGGCACCGTCGAGGGAGATCGTGAGCGCCGCGCCGCCGTAGCCGGAGACGCCGGAGACGAGCACCTGGAACTTGCCGGCAGCGGGATAGTCCACCTTGAACGCGACGGGGTTGTGCCAGTTCAGGTGGTTCACCACGCCGTGCTGGACGCGGCTGAGCAGTTCGAAGTTCTTCACGCTGCCATCGTTGCCCACCACGCACGTCTGGGGCCGGTTATAGACGGAGTCGTCGCCCCAACTCTCGCCGGGCGGCTCGATGGACATGCTCGCGTAGGTGCCGGGATCCTGTCCGGGAGCGTATCGCACGATCGCGGGCGCGGGCGAGTAGTTCTCCTTCGGCCAGTCAACTCCGGCCGTATAGGCGGCGATCGGGGAGAACTGACCGTAGAGGTTGTGTGGGTCCACGTAGCTGTCCCAGTACCAGAGCATCGCGGTTCCCGCGGAGCGGGAGTGAACGGCCGACCAGAGGCCGTTGTGCAGGTGAATGCCCTCGGGGTCGCTGGCGTTGTCGCGGCCGGTCACGTCCGCTCCGAATTCGCCGAAATAGTGGGGCTTGCGGTACGTGGTGGCCTTGTCGAGATCGACGGAGCTGACTGTGCCGGCTAGGTCCTTGGAGCCGTAGCTGTGCGACTGCACGAAATCCATCTCGGGCAGGCCGTCGACGGCGGGATCGCCGGTGGTGTCGCCATAGCTGGTGGTGATGAGGTGAGCCCATGGGTCAATGGAGCGAAGATAGCGGCCCATCTCGCGGTGCCAGGCGGCGATGTTGGCCGAGTTGTAGCCGGTGACGCCGTCCACCTCGTTCCAGAACTCCCAGGCGAAGACGGAGGGACTATAGCCCCAGCGCGCGACGAGATACCTGAGGCGCTGCTGGAAAAGACGCCTGGCGTCGGCATTGGTGAAGAAATCGGGCGGTGCGGCGCATGGGCCGCCGTTGGCCTGGTTGTAGGGATACTGCTTCCAGTTGCCGTACTCGCCTCCGGCGTCGAGGGAGTTGAAGGACTCGATGCACATGAGGGCGCGAATGCCGAGGGGCTCGCCCAGGCTGAGGATATAGTCGATCCGCCACGCCGCCTGCTGATCGTAGCGACCGAGGCCGTTGCCATCGCCGGGCGACGCGGGAAGGCGCTCGAGGCCGAGCTTGTTCCATTCATTGATGAGCCACAATCGGAGGTAGTTGCCGCCATGGCCGCCGAGCTTGCTCATCCAGTCGTCATAGTCATAGGTCCCGCGCTCGCCGGGCCAGCAGACGTTCTCGCCGATGGGGAAGTACGGCGCGCCGGAGTCGAGTTGGAAGTAGAAGGGCGAGGCGCTGCGGCGGACAAAGCCCCCATTGCCCGAACTGCCGACGGAGAAGGCTCCGTCACCCAGACTCCGCAGGCCGGATGCGTCCTTGACAGTCACTTCGTAGCGATAGCGACCGAGTTCGCCCCAGGCGAAGCGGACCTTGAACACGGGGGAGCCGGATGCGGACAGGACCTCGCGGCCGCCGGCGTCACGCGAGCGCGTGTATGGCTGGAAGAAGAAACCGGGCACGCGAATGGTGCGACGTGAGGGCGTGACGAAGATGCCGGTGACATCCACCTGGGCTGGATCGAAGGGGTTCGCGTAGACGCCAGGCGACGGGAAGGTCAGCTCGATCTCCTGGAATTGCCCCACAGCGGTTGCGTTTTGGGCGATGGAGGCCGCGCCCGCGCCGGGAGAAGCGAACGACAGTCCGCAGAGCATGATGAGAAACGATGCGAGTAGGACTTGCACTCATTGCCTCCTCAATGTGACGCGATCGCCCGGATGATGGGGCGCCAGCCAACAGGAGCGCCGGAAGCCGGCCGAGCTTCTACTTGGGTGGCGGCTTCACGCCGGTCAGCAGGATGCTTCGCGTGACGAAGTCGCGTTTACCCGCGCCGTATGGCGCAGTTCCGTAGACGGCGATACGGAAGGGACCTTCGGGGGCGAGCACGCGGAAGGTGCGCGGTATCCCCATTTCACCCTCGAACGCGCCCATGACGGCCAGCGTAGCGCCCGAAGGAGATTCGGCTACGACCCGCCCTGACAGTCGCGGAGCTTCCTCGGCGGCGGAGGGCTGAGACTGAGGCGTGCCAGGCTGGTAGCCGCCGACAGAGGCCCGATCTCCCACAGCCTGTCGAAGCACTGCCGCAGCCTGCTCGGCGTTCTCTCGATCCTCGTCCGACACGGCCGCCGCCGGCGGACCGATCGTGACGCCGATTTGCAGTTGCTGGCCGGCGGTCACCGTCTTCGGTAGTGTTTCGCTCTTGACGGCGGCGGCGGGACCGGCGAAGGTGAACCGCGGCAGCGGCGACCAGTGGGGCATAGGGTACGGGTCACCTGCAGTGACAGTCCGATGAAGTTCGGGGAGCCACTTGTGGAAATCGCCGCTGAAGTAGGCAAAAGCGAGGAAACCGTCAACGCCGCTGTCCCTGGCGGCTTGAATCTGGTCCATCAACTGGCCCGGTGAGTCCATCACGAAGGCGCCGAGCCCGGCGTAGAGCGGGATCGCGCCGCGTACCTGCTCGAGCTGACCGGGAAGCTGGTTATTGACCAGGTCGTCCCTGCTCTTGGTGTAGTCCATGGGGCAGATGAAGTCCAGGATGCCTTTCTTGATCCACAGAGGCCACTCCTGGGCGACGCTGTTGTGGGCCTCATTGAGATAGGGCCAGG
>JBEKKD010000288.1:0-8176 GCA_050010895.1 Armatimonadota bacterium | reverse complement strand
CGTCGCCCTGCACATTGGCGATGATGTCGGAATCCAGCGCCCGCGCCACCTCGGCGACGCGGTCGGTGCCGCTGGGATGATCGGCGCGGGTCATCGCCACCTCCGCCCCGAACCCCCGCGCGACACTGGCGATACGCTCATCATCGGTGGCCACGATCACGCGGTCGGCAAACCGGGACCGGCCCGCGCGCTCCCACACATGCTGAATTATCGGCTTGCCCCAGAGATCTGCAAGCGGCTTGCCGGGGAAGCGAGTCGAGCCGTAGCGGGCGGGAATGATGATGGTCGCGCCGGGCATGGCGTGATTCTAATGCGCGGGGAGGGCGGAGTCAAACCCGCTGCGGCTCCGACACAGTCCCCGGGCGGATCCGTCAGTTGGGAACGCCCCGAGGAATGCAGCGACGAGCGCGGGCTTGCAGTACAGCGGCGCACTCACTCTCTCAATCCGGCGCTTAGGCCCGCCGGTCCTCGAGATGCTCTGCCTAGACCCACCCCAGCCTCCAGAACACGGTAAGAGCCAGCACTCCGATCACTGTAGTCGTAGCGGTAACCGGCAAACCGATTCGGAGGAAGTCCCGAAACCGCAGGGCCACGGTCGGCGACGCGCGCTCCGCCACGATCACGTTCGCGACACTGCCAAGCAGCGTGAGGTTGCCGGCGAAAGTGCTCGTCAGAGAGACGAGCATCCAGGCGAACCGAGGATTCGCCGTATGTGCAACCCAGCGGCCAACAATGAGCACGAAGGGCACGTTCGAGACGACGTTGCTCCCGACCGCTGTGGCGAGGCTGAGCTTGGCCACAGTGGCAGACGTCATGTGCGTTCCGATCCGGGCGAGCCACGCATTCAGGACGCCTTCATCAGCCTTCACCAGTCCCGCGACGATGACGAACAGCCCGGCGAAGAAGAGCAGAAGAGACCAGTCTACGCCCTCGAGGAGCATGCGCGGCGGACGGTTCGCCCACACCAGCAGCCCAGCGGCCGCGGCAACCGCAGACAAAGCCATGGGCGCGCCCAGAGCCACCGCCACAAGGAACGTCGCAAAGGCAGCCGCGCTCTTGCGGGAGAGACCGGTGTCCACCACAACCCTGGGGGGTGCGGAAGGTACTGCTTCCTCGCCATGCGTGATGAGGGCGCCCCGGTACAGCACGCGCAGAAGCACCCAGTCCGCGGCAAGGCACAGCAACCCGATGGGAACCATGCGGAGGGCGAATTGGCTCCAGCTCCACCCAGAGGCATGTCCGATGAGGATGTTCTGAGGGTTGCCGGTCAGCGTCATCACACTCCCGATGTTGGCGCCGGTGGCCAGCGCGAGGAGGTATGGCGTAGCCGGCACGCGTGCCCGCGCAGTGACGGCGAGAACCAAGGGCGTCCCCAGTAGGCAAACCGTGTCGTTAAGCATGAACGCAGCGGCGATACCGGAACCAAAAACGACGGCGGTCAGAAGCGCGTATGGACCGCGGATGCGAGCGAGCAGGGCGAACGCCAACGCCTCGGGCAGGCGACTCTGCAGAAGACCTGCCAAGAGCGTCATCAGGCCGAAGAGGAGCGCAAGCGTCCGCAGATCGATGGCCGCGGCGGCCTCGGATTGGCTGAGCGCCCCTGTCACAAGCATGAGCACCGCACCCACCAGGGCCGCGGTAGGGCGATCGAGCTTGCGCGGACTGCCTTCGCCTAGCGCAATCAGGACATAGCTCAGAATGAAGATAGTGGTGCCTGCCTGCATCAACTGGCCTTCGCTGGCCGTCGGCTCAGGTCCCGGGCGGCGCAGTGGCAAGAACTGCGATCCTGCGATCCCCCGAACGACCAAGCCGACAGGCCCGAGACAGATGTTCAATAGCATAGCATATCAGCGTCTACTACTGCGCGCCGCTCAGGTCGACTTGGCTCGCACCCGTTGTGCCAACTCCTCTCGGTATCTCCGCTGCAACTCCGCCAGCGTCCGGTTCAGCCCCTCCGCCGGGATGATCCCGCGCTTCTTTTCCTCTTCCATCACGAGCCACCACCGACACCGACCTCTCCTAACCCCCCCGCCTCCCTCCTCCGTGGATTTCCCGTTCACGCGCTTGTCACAATCCCTTCGGTTTGGTATCATCTCCCGTTGCTGCAGCAGTCGAGACCGCAGACTCATCCGTTTCCGCGTCGCAGCCGAGTCAGCAGACAGATGTCAATCGAGGTCGCGGACGGCGCGATTCTGATTGACAAGCACTAGCGATTCTGCTAACTTTAGCTTTTGCGTCTCTCGTGCCGCCGCCCCAATGCAGTGAGATGGGAAGCGTCAGGCGCGTTTGGCTGTGGCGGGAAAGTGGTGGGGACGAGAGCCCGACTGCTCCCGAGAGGCATCGATCGAACCGGCCGCGGAGGCTGCGTCAAGTCCTCGGTGGGAGGAACGAGAGCTGTCTGCCCGGTCTTGATGCAGCTTACAAGGACAGGTAATGCCGACTATCAATCAACTGGTGCGGACGCGACGTAAGCGAAAGAAGGCGGAAGCCACGCCGACGGTGCGCTGGGCCTTGGGCTGGCAGTTCAACGCGGCCGATCGCCGCTATCGCCGGGCGCCCGGACCGCTCAAGCGCGGGGTGTGCACGCAAGTCAAGACCGCGCCGCCGAAGAAGCCGAACTCGGCGCTCCGCAAGGTGGCGCGCGTCCGGCTCAGCAATCGCATCGAAGTCTGGGCCTACATCCCCGGTGAGGGCCACAATCTGCAGGAGCACTCGGTGGTGCTGGTTCGCGGCGGCCGCGTGAAAGACCTGCCGGGCGTGCGCTATCACATCGTCCGAGGGGTGTTGGACACCGCGGGCGTCGAGAATCGCAAGCAGGGCCGCTCTCGCTACGGAACGAAGGCCGAGAAGAAGAGATAGAGTACTGGTGCGGCTGGGGGCCGGCGCCGATGGTCTTGGCGTCGGTTTCTCTTTCGCCGCTGGACGGGTTCGCGGGAATGGGGCGTCGGGACTGAAGCACCGACCCAACGGAAACGACGTGATCCTTCGCGGAGTTCACCTGAGCGAAGCCGAAGGGCTCAGGATGACAGCGAGCAACGGATATGGGAGCATAGAAGGCGATGCCGAGAAAAGGGCCGGTGGTACAGCGGGTTCCAATGCCGGATGTGGTGTATGGGAGCCGGATGGTGACCAGGCTGATCAACCAGGTGATGACGAGAGGAAAAAAGAGCACCGCCGAGCAGTTGGTCTACGGCGCGCTCGTGGAGATGAACCGGCGCAGCGGCAAAGATCCGCTGGAGCTGTACGAGCAGGCATTGCGCAACGTGATGCCGCAGCTCGAGGTGAAGCCCCGCCGTGTCGGCGGCGCCACCTATCAGGTGCCGATGGAAGTGCGACCGACGCGCCGGCTGGCGCTGGCGCTGCGGTGGTTGGTTTCGAGCGCACGGGCGCGAACCGCCCGGACGTTCCAGGAGAGACTGGCAACGGAGTTGCTGGACGCCGCTGCCGGCCAAGGAGCTTCGGTCAAAAAGCGAGAGGATACCCACAGGATGGCGGAAGCCAACCGGGCCTTCGCTCATTACAAATGGTAGCTTAGAGGCGTCCGCCGTCCACCTACCGGGGATTGCGGACGGGCAGGGAGCCACAGGCCATCGACGGCCGGGGTTGCCCTGCGCACATCGGGAAGAGGGCGCCCCCTCGGGTAGCCGCACAGTCTCTGCCGGCTTCTAAGCGGCCACAGACAAGTCGATGACCTATGGCGCGCGAGTTTTCGCTCGACAAGACGCGTAATATTGGTATTGCTGCGCATATCGACGCAGGCAAGACCACCACCACGGAACGGATCCTGTTCTATTCGGGCCGAGTCCACCGCATGGGGGAGGTGGATGAGGGCGCGGCTACCATGGACTGGATGGCCCAGGAGCAGGAGCGCGGCATCACCATTACCGCGGCCGCGACCACGTGTTTCTGGCGGGAGCATCGCATCGACATCATCGACACGCCCGGCCACGTGGACTTCACGGTCGAGGTCGAGCGATCCCTGAGAGTGCTCGATGGCGTCATTGCCATCTTCTGCGGCGTAGCGGGGATTCAACCCCAGTCGGAAACGGTGTGGCGGCAGGCCAATAAGTACGGCGTGCCGCGCATCGCGTTTGTGAACAAGATGGACCGCACCGGGGCGGACTTCCACCGGGTGATTCATGCCATGCGAGAGCGCCTCGGATGCCGGGCGGTGGCGGTGCAGTTGCCGCTGGGCCAGGAGTCGGAGTTCCGGGGCGTGATCGACCTGATCACAATGAAAGCGTTGGTATGGCTCGACGACCAGGGGCGAGACATCGCCGAAGAGCCGATACCGGATTCGATGATGCTGCTGGCGCGGCGCTTCCGGGAAGCCCTGGTGGAAGCGGCCGCCGAGACCGACGAAGAGCTGATGCAGAAGTACGTGACAGGTGAAGAGCTGACCGAGGAGGAGATTCGCGCCGGGCTGCGGCGGGGCACGATCCGTTACCGCATGGTCCCCGTGTTCTGCGGCGCCTCCTACCGCAACAAGGGCGTGCAGCCCCTCATGGACGCGGTCGTGGACTACCTTCCCTCTCCTCTGGATGTGCCGCCGGTCCAGGGCACGGATCCTGATACCGGCGAGGTGGTCTCCCGCCGGCCGGATGACGACGAGCCGCTGTCCGCGCTTGCCTTCAAGGTGCAGGTCGATCGCAATGTCGGGCAGCTTCTCTACATGCGAGTGTACTCGGGGCGCCTGACCCGGGGCGCGACCGTCTATAACTCCACGAAGCGGACCACGCAGCGGATCGGACGCCTGCTGCGGATGCACGCAAACCGGCGCGAGCATCTGCAGGAAGCGTTCTCCGGAGATATCGTCGCCGCGGTGGGGCTGGACAAGACCACCACCGGCGACACCCTCTGCGACGAGCGCGCCAGGATCCTGCTGGAGAACATCCAGTTCCCCGACCCGGTCATCTCCGTCGCCCTGGAGCCGGAGACGCGCGCCGAAGAGATCAAGCTCAGCGAAGCGCTGGCCGCGCTCTCTGCCGAGGACCCCACCTTCCGGTTCCACACCGATCCGGACAGCGGCGAAATCATCGTCTCGGGCATGGGCGAACTGCACCTGGAGATCGTGGTCGACAGGCTGCTGCGGGAGTTCCAGGTGCGGGCGCACTCGGGTCGGCCCCAGGTGGCCTACCGGGAGACCATCACCGCGGCGGTAAGTGCCGACGGCAGCCACATCCGCCAGACCGGCGGGCGGGGCCAATACGCCAAGGTGACGCTTCAGGTCGAGCCGCTCGAGAGAGGCGCCGGGATCGCCTTCGAGGACCGCACCAAGGGCGCTCCCGTTCCCAAGGAGTTCGTCCCCGCGGTCGAGGCCGGAGTGCGGGAGGCGTGCACCAGCGGCGTGCTCGGCGGCTATCCCGTGGTGGACGTGGGGGCCTACCTGGTGGGCGGGCAGGCGCACGAGGTGGACTCCTCGGAGATGGCCTTCAAGATCGCCGGAGCGGACGGGTTCCGCGAGGCGCTGCTGCGGGCGGAGCCCGTGCTGCTGGAGCCGGTGATGAAGATGGAAGTGGTCTGCCCCGAGGAGCGGATGGGGGAGGTGCTGAGCGACCTCAATTCCCGGCGGGCGCACGTGACCGGCCTCGCCGCCACCCCCGGTGGCACCGAGACCATCGACGCGTTGATTCCGCTGGCGACAGCTTTTGGATATGCGACCGTGCTGCGCAACCTGACGCAGGGGCGCGGCACCTATACCATGGAGCCCTCCCATTACGCGGAGGTTCCGGAGAGTGTGTCCCGCACCGTCATCCCGGGCGAGACGACCGTCGATGGGCAAGGCGAAGTTTGAGCGGACGAAGCCGCATGTGAACGTGGGCACGATCGGGCACGTCGATCACGGCAAGACCACGCTGACGTCGGCGATCACGAACACGCTGGCGAA
This sequence comes from Armatimonadota bacterium, assembly GCA_050010895.1. Taxonomy (GTDB): domain Bacteria; phylum Armatimonadota; class Hebobacteria; order Hebobacterales; family Hebobacteraceae; genus JBEKKD01. The sequence goes on along the minus strand of JBEKKD010000288.1, from coordinate 2,289 downwards.
GGCGGGGTTGGCGAAGGCGCTGGCGTACGAGCAGATCGACTCGGCGCCGGAGGAGAAGGAGCGGGGGCTGACCATCCAGATCTTCCATGCGGAATACGAGACGGAGAAGCGCCATTATGCGCACGTGGACTGTCCGGGGCATGCGGATTACATCAAGAACATGATCACGGGGGCGGCGCAGATGGACGGGGCCATCCTGGTGGTGTCGGCGGCGGACGGGCCCATGCCCCAGACCCGGGAGCACATCCTGCTGGCACGGCAGGTGAACGTGCCGGCGGTGGTGGTGTTTCTGAACAAGGTGGACATGCTGGACGATCCCGAGCTGCTGGAGCTGGTGGAGATCGAGGTGCGGGATCTGCTGAACAAGTACGAGTTCCCCGGGGACGATATTCCGGTGGTGGCGGGGTCGGCGACCAAGGTGCTGGAGTGCGGGTGTGCGAAGCGGGAGTGCCAGTGGTGCGGGGCGATCTGGAAGCTGATGGATGCGGTGGACACCTACATACCGACGCCGGAGCGGCCCGTAGATCTGCCATTTTTGCTGGCGATCGAGGACGTGTTCAGCATCACCGGGCGAGGGACGGTGGTGACGGGGAGAATCGAGCGGGGGCTGGTGAAGGTGGGGGAAGAGGTGGAGATCGTGGGCTTGCACCCGCAGTCTCGCAAGACGGTGGCGACGGGAGTGGAGATGTTCCGCAAGCTGCTGGATCAGGGGCAAGCGGGGGACAACGTGGGGGTGCTGCTGCGGGGGATCGACCGCAAGGAGGTGGAGCGGGGGCAGGTGCTGGCCAAGCCGGGCTCGATCACCCCGCACACCAAGTTCGAGAGCAATGTGTACGTGCTCTCGCAGGCGGAGGGTGGCCGGCACAAGGCGTTCTTCAACGGCTACCGGCCGCAGTTTTACTTCCGCACCACGGACGTGACGGGAGTGGTGGAGCTACCGGAGGGCCGGGAGATGGTGATGCCCGGAGACAACGTGACCATGGTGGTGGACCTGATCCAGCCGATCGCGATGGAGGAGGGGTTGCGCTTCGCCATCCGGGAAGGCGGCCGCACCGTGGGTGCGGGCGTGGTGACGAAGGTGGTGCAGTAGCGCGGTTTCGGGACTGAAGCCCCGAAACACCAAGACCAACGCGGCTTCGGCACTGAAGTACCGAAGCGACGGGAAGTACTGAAGCAACGAACCAACCGAAGCAGCGGGGATGAGACGAATGTCGGAAACGGGAGAGAGTAGGCGGTGATACTCTGGAGGATGGTACATGCGGAGAGCTGAGCGGAGAGGGCCTGGGGAGCGGATTCGCATCCGCCTGAAGGCCTTCGATCACCGGGTGCTGGACCAGTCGGCGGTGCGCATCGTCGACACCGCTCGCCGGACCGGGGCGCGAATCGCGGGGCCGATCCCGCTGCCCACCGAGATCAACCGGTTCTGCGTCATCCGTTCTCCCTTCATCGACAAAGAGTCGATGGAGCACTTCGAGATGCGGACCCACAAGCGGCTGATCGATATTCTCGAGCCGAGCCCGGAGACGATCAACGCGCTCATGCGCATCGATCTCCCCGGCGGCGTTGACATAGAGATCAAGCTCTAATGATTTTCGCCCAATAGCACTTCATTGGGCGAACGTCCGTACCGCGCTGTAGACGCACCATCCGCAGAGCGCGCGGATTCCGCTTGGGCACGCGGTGCCGAAGCAGGTGGCAGAGGCAAGCCCCTGCCCAACGGAGTGCAGCGAAGAACAGGCGAAGGTGAACTGCGTTGAAGGGTGTCGAGAAGGCCCTGCTGGGCCGCAAACTAGGAATGACGCAGATTTTCGGCGAGGGCGGGCGCGCGGAGGCGGTGACGGTGATCGCGGCCGGCCCCTGCCATGTGGTGCAGCGCAAGAGCGCCGAGAAAGACGGCTACGACGCGCTGCAACTGGGATTTGAGGAAGTCAAGCCAAAGCGCCTGAACAAGCCGCGGATGGGCCACCTGAAGAAGTCCGGCGAGAAGGCGGGCGCGGAGTTCGCGCCCCTGCGCCATCTGGTCGAGTTCCGCATGGTGAACTGCGACGCCTATCCCGTTGGCAGCACCTTGAAGGCGGATGTGTTCGTGGTGGGCGAGACGGTGGCGGTGACTTCGGTCTCCAAGGGCAAGGGGTTCGCGGGAGTGCAGAAGCGATACGGCTTCAGCGGCGGCCCGGCGAGCCACGGTTCCATGTCCCATCGCCGCCCGGCCTCCAGCGGCTCCACGGACGCGGCGAGGACCTTCAAGGGATGGCGCAAGCCGGGGCACATGGGCAACGTGCGCGTCAC
>JBEKKD010000287.1:0-6020 GCA_050010895.1 Armatimonadota bacterium | reverse complement strand
GAGCGGCGCGTTTCTCACGGCCCTCTTCGCATCCGCTCTGTACGTCTGGGCGGTAACCATCTCGCGGCCGGCAGAAGGCGGCGTTCAGACCTCCGCGGTTGTCCTGCAGGTGGCATTCCTTATCATTACCGCGGGCGTGGTCAGCATCGCCGCGGAAGCGCAGCAACGGGAGCGGCAGGCGCTTGCCAGCAGCCGCGCGGTGCTTCAGCAGTACCGGGAGCGCATCCGCGTCGCGCAGTACGTCGATGACCTGGTGAGGCCGAAGCGGCTTCCCACGGCGCCGGGCCTGGACATCGGCTTCCAGTATCGGCCGGCGGCGATGGCTTTCTCCGGCGATTACTACGACCTCATCCCACTCGGCGGACGGCGCTGGGGGCTGTGCATTGCCGATCTGTCGGGCCATTTCAGCCAGCGGATCGGCTACCTCTCGACGTTCAAGACCACGCTTCGCCTCACCGCGCGCAGGGAGCAATCGCCCGCGCGGGTGCTGACCGAGATCAACCGCGAGGTCTGCGCGGCGGTGGCCGACAACGTCGAGCTGGAGACGTTCATCAGCATGTCCTACATCGTGGTGGACCTCGACACGTCCATCTTCACCTATGGCAATGCCGGACACGAGCCACCGGTGCTGATCTCGCCTGACCATGAGATGGTCTCGCTCTCGCACCGCGGCCTCGTGCTCGGCGTGCTCCCTCAAGCAACATACGGCGAAGAGACGCTTCCCCTGAACACCGGAGACACGTTCGTGTTGTTCAGCGACGGCATGACCGAGGTCGCCGACCGCGCGGGCCGCTTCCTGGGCAGAGAGGCATTCCTGGCGAGCGTTCTGCGATTCATCCATGCGCCAACCGCCGAGGAGATGGCCGTGCGCGTCTTCGAGGCGGCCAGCGAGTACGGCCGGGGCGGCCAGCATCGCGATGATATGACGCTGCTCATCGCACGGGTGACCGCGACCGACCTGGGCGCCGCTCGGGAGCCCGGGGCGTCAGACTTCCAGGTATAGCGAACCGCCCCCGGCGGGCAGGCTCTCACACCGGCCGGGTCGAAGATTCCATGCGATGTTTGACGGCATCGCTCCCACTGCCGGCACCGGGACTCACTACGCAGCAGGCCCCGCTGATTCGGGGGGCAGGCCGACCGGCGTGACCCTACGCGCAGCGCTCATCGGGCTGGCATTCGTCGCCGGCTTCGCTTTCCTCATCCCGTACCTCAGCGACATCAAGAGCGGCCCGGACATCGGCCTGAGCCCGGTGCCCGCAGCGGCTATGTACGCGCTCTTCATCGTGCTTGGGCCGATCAACGGATTCCTCATCTGGCGCAGCCGCCGCCGCGGCCTCACCCGATCCGAGGTGCTGACCGTGTACGCGATGGTGGCCGCGACTGCGGCGATCTCGACGGTCGGATACGCCACCTTCGTCACCGTCATGGTGACCGCGAGCCAGTACTTCGCCAGCCCCGAGAATCGCTGGACGGTGCTGGTCCAACCGCACATCCCGACCTGGCTGCAGCTCACCAGTCCCGAGGCCATCCGCTGGTTTTGGGAAGGGATCCCGGAGAAGCAGCCGATCCCGTGGGCCGAATGGCAGCGGCCGCTGCTGGCGTGGGGCGCGATCGCGCTGTGCATCTACGCCGGCTCGTTCTCGCTGATGTCGCTGGTGCGCAGGGACTGGATCGAGGGCCAGCGACTCGCCTTCCCACTGGCGCAGATTCCGCTCGAAACCGTGGGATATCGCGGGACGCCCGGCACGTCGCTGCTGCGCCAGCGCATGTTCTGGATCGGCTTCGCTATCGCCTTCGGCTACGGTATGCTCGGACTGCTCAATCGATACCTGCCGGCGGTGCCGTATGCGGCCATGTCGTGGCCGATCGGGCGGGTGTTCGACGAGCGTGAAATGCCGTTCGGTATGCTGAACCGCATCGAGTTCAACCTGAGTTGGTCGAGCATCGGCATCATGTGCCTGCTTCCGGTCGAGGTATCGCTCAGCCTCTGGCTCTTTCACGTGCTCTACTACGCGCAGTTGATAGCGCTCGCCGCGCTCGGGTTCCTGGGGAGCGGCGTCGGGTATAGCTCGGGGTTCTTCGGCTACCAGACGGGCGGAGCGCTGGTCGGGTTTGGCGTGTTCGTGCTCTACCAGTCACGCCGCGCCATCGTCAACGCGATCGCCTCGTGGTGGGACGCGAGCCGGCGCGAGCATGATCCGCTGGAACTGCTCAAGCCCCGCTACGCGCTGGTCGGACTGCTGGCGAGCACGCTGGGTGTGTGCCTGATCGCGGGCGCGGCCGGGGCGCAGTCCTCACGTCTGCTCATACTGCTCTTCCTGTTCTACACCACTGCGCTCTCACTCACTCGGGTCATCGCCGCTGCCGGCACCAACCACGTGGAGTGCGGCCCGCAGATCAGATACCTGCTCGACAGCGGGTTCGGGAATGTGGGGGTGCGGCCCGCCACATTCGCGCTGCTGAACCCCATGGACGCGATCTTCATGACCGAGTTCAAGGTCTCGTTCATGCACTACGCGGCCAATGACATGAAGATCTTTCACGCCTCGCGACTGCGGGGGACGAGCGTGGTGCTCGTACTCGCCGCGGCCGTGGTCCTCATGGTCGCGCTGGGGCCGATCGGCCGCATCTGGTCAGGATACGCGAGCGGGCCCATGCGGCTCGACTCATGGGTGTACGACGGCGTCCCGCGCTGGGAATTCGGTGACATGGTCGAGATGCTCAGGAACCCCCAGCCCGCGGACAGGATCGGTGTTCTCGCCATGGGATCCGGCGCCGCCATCGCATGCGTGCTCGCGGCGCTGCAGATGAGCGTGGGCTGGTGGCGGCTCAGCCCGGTCGGGTTTCTGCTTCAGGGCGGCTGGGGGATCAACGCGCTGATCTGGGCGAACGCGCTGGTGGGCTGGGCGATCGTCAACATTGCATACCGACTTGGCGGTCTCAAGCTCTATCACCATCTCCGGCCTTCGTTCTTCGGTCTCTTCCTCGGCGGCAGCGCGTCGGGTCTGATCTCCTCAATGATACTGCTGATGTCGGGAGGGGGGAGGACCGCGGGGTGAGGAGGTTGGCCGGATTCTCTACACCTCTACGGGAAGGCGGAACGCTTTCACGAGATAGACCGCGATCTGGTCACGCGTGCAAGGGGCTTCGGGGTGGTAGAGGCCGTCCGGATACCCGCCGACGATCTTGCGGCCGGCGAGGTACTCCACATGCTTGTAGGCCCACGACCACTCGCTCTCTGGCGTGACGTCGGGGAACGTGGGGTGCTCCGGGGGCGCATAGGCCGCCAGCCCCTCTTCACCGGTGGGCCCCACTATCGCTCTGGCGATGAAGGCGGCCATCTGCGCGCGATCGAGCGCGTCTTGTGGGTGATATAGGCGGTCGGCGCATCCGAGCGTGAGGTTGTGCGCACGCGCGCACTCCACCCACTTGTAGGCCCAGTAGTCCAGGGGCACATCGGGGAACGACGGGGCCGGCGGGCCGTCCGGGATGTTCTCTCTCCCGAGCAGCGCGTGTGTGATGTAGACCGCCATCTGCTCGCGCGCCACGATCATGTTCGGCTTGTACGTGCCGTCGGGGTATCCGGCGATAATTCGGGCGCGGTGCACGGCCATGATATGGTGCGAGGCCCAGTGGTCCAGCCGCACGTCCGAGAACGGGCTCTTCCGCGGCTCCCGCGCCATTTTCAGATACGAATCGTAGTGATGGATGGCGATGCCGGCGAGGCGGCCGCCGTGGCCGGCGACGAGATCGGGCAGCTTGGCCAGCTCCCGCTCCATGTGCTCCCAGCCCTCTTCGTAGTACGTCACGAAGTCCTGGTCGGCGAGCCAGTGTGTTTCCGCGCCGATGAACAGGGGCTTGCGGCGCTTCGCGGCCGCCATCGCCTGGGGCACCGCGCAGCTTGCCTGCGCGCCGGCGGTGTCGCGGTAGGCCATGGTGACGATGTAGTCGCACAGCCTGATCGCGTCACCAAACTGCGGCTTGCTGTCATCGCCGCTCTCGGGCCAGGAGAACGCGAGGTCGGCCGCGAGCGTCATCTTGCGCCGCTGGCGGCTGTTGTTGGCGTCAACTGCCCGACGCAGGAAGGCGAGCAGGCCGCTGAACGCCTTCTGGCTCCACTGTCCGCCGTTCTCGATATCGACGTGAACGCCGTCAAACCGCTCGCTCTCCGTGCCCGCGGGATTGAATGCCTCGATGCGCTCCGCGCAGGCCTTCTCCACGGCGGCGAGGTGGCCCGGCTGCCAGTCACCATCGCCGACCAGGGCCTCGACTTTCATGCCGGCGCTGTGCGCGCTCGCCAGAAATGCGCGCAGGGTAGTGCCTTCCAGGTCGGACGGCGGTTCGAGATAGAGGAGGCTGATGCGAGCGGCGGCGTTGCCGTGCGGCGCGGCGCAGAAGTCGAAGAACGCCGGCCACGCGGCCGAATCGTTCACCAGCGACCTGACGGCCGGCGTCGACCACATCCACATGGCGCGAATCGGCCGCGCCGGCACCTGTGCGGCCGAGCCCCCGACCGCGGTGAGCAACACCGCGGCCGCTCCGATCAGAATCATCCCCAACGAGGAACCGATCACGCCCTCAGCCACCGATCGAACCAGGAGAACGCGTCCTGCTGCATCTGCGCGTCGAACTTGTGCGGCCCGGGGTAGAAGCCGCTCGCGTATCGGTCGGCGGCCCCGGCCTTCTCGAACACTTCGCGCACGATATCATCTGCGCGGTGCATCTCCGAGAGGGTGAACAGCGGATCTTCGTTGTTGCTCAGCACCATCGTCGGCAATGGCACGCGAAGTGCGAGAATCTCGGGATAGTCGAGGTATCTCGGCAGCCCCGGCGCCCACATCATCCAGGTGTGCGTGTGGGATTTCTCGATGATGAGATCTCGCCAGGTGGTCATCATTCCGAGGCAGATCGCGCATGTGATGCGCTCGTCCAGACCGCCGAGGAAGGTCGTCCTGCAACCCCCGCCCGAGAGCCCGGCGCAGCCGATCCGTTCGGCATCGACCTCAGGCCGAGAGCAGAGCACGTCGACGGCGCGCCGGTCATCGTAGGTGAAGATGCCGGGCCACGTCGTGCCTGCAGCGAACAGAACCTTGGCGACGATGCTCTCGTGCTGCGCCGCCCAATGGTTGTACTTGTGGATATCGGCCTCGTCTTCCGCCTCCGTCACGTCCTTCGCTTCGCCCCAGTGGAGAGTTCGTGGGACCTGGCTCACGAGGATCCGCCGTGAAGCGAACGGGAAGCAGTCCGGCACCAGCACCGCGTAGCCGCGCTTGGCGATCTCGTTCGCCCACGCCTTCCCCGCGTAGTCATCATTCCGGTGCCGGCGCAGGATGGGATGCACGGGCCGGCCGTCATCGGCGATCTTGCGCCAACCGAAGTACTTGAGGCCGCCGTGGTCGTGCAGCGCCACGATCCCCGGCAGCGGCCCCTTCGCACCCTGCGGCTTGAGAAACAGCGCCTCCGTCGGCGGCCCGAAGGCGAGCTGCCATCGCAATAGCTCGACGTCCAGGCCCTCGAACGTGGACCTGCTCACCACCTCGGGCTTCGGCGTCTCGCCGGTGTCGGGGAAGGCGATGATCTCCAGCGCCTTCGCCCGTGCCTGCGTCCGCCAGTCTTCGAGGTTGTGGAACCGGGGGTTGCGGTAGGACAGCAGCGGCGGCCTGTCGGTGAGGATCTGCTCGGCGACGAAGGGCCCGTACGGCCCGATCATGGTCTCTTTCACGGTGCCTGCCTCCAATACTGGGCGCTCACTTCTCCGCCGCCGCGCCGGCTTCCTATGCGGCCTGCCGCAGGTACGTGGCTCTGCCCCGCAGAACGTCCCCGTCCATGGAACTCCTCAAGGCAGCCATACTCGGCATCGTTCAAGGCTTGACCGAATTCCTCCCCGGAGTTGTCATTCTGAGCCCTTCGGCTCCGCTGCTATGTAAGAGTCAAGGCTCTTTTGATGAGCGTGCTGTATAGGTAGCGGTTATGTCACAGACGGACGCGGGTTCTGAGCAGGAAGGCTGGCTGCTATACGT
>JBEKKD010000286.1:0-6029 GCA_050010895.1 Armatimonadota bacterium | reverse complement strand
TACGACATCCGCTTCATGATGCTGGTTTCGGTGCTGGTGGGGACCATCGTGCTGCTCTCCGACTGGATGACGCGCAGCCTCTGGTACGGCGGCGGACGGAGGCGGAGCAGTGACAGCGGAGGCGGCGGCGCGGGCAGCATCCTGCTGCTGATTGGCCTCGTGTTGGTCATCCTCTCGCCCATCATCGCCCAGTTGATGCAGCTTGCCGTCTCCCGCCGCCGAGAGTTCCTCGCCGACGCCGAGGGCGCGCACCTCACCCGCTACCCCGAGGGCCTCGCCAGCGCGCTTCAAAAAATCGCCGCCGACCCCGACCCGCTCGAAACCGCCAACAAAGCCACCGCCGCGCTCTATATCTGCAATCCCCTGGCGGACCACGGCGGCTGGCTCAACAGCCTCTTCGACACCCACCCACCGGTGGAGGAGAGGATCGCGCGACTACGAGCGATGTAGTCTCACCGCAGGGAAGCCGAGAGCGCAGAAATCCCATTGACATAAGACGTCTAGACGTCTATAATCATGGGCATGAGCAAGAGAACGCGGCGGAACGCGCCTGGGCGGGTGCGTGACGCCATCGTCGAAGTATTATCGCAGACACCGGGTGGCCTCCCGATCACCGAGATCCAGAAGCGTGTGTGTCAGGCGATCGGTCCTACTCCTGAGTCGTCGGTTCGCTCCTATCTGGGGCTGAACACGCCTGAGCTTTTCGTCCGCGAGGCGAAAGGTCTGTATCGAGCTAAGCACGTCGCAGGCCCATCGGCCCAACCCCAGTTGCTCCATATGCACACCTGGCGCGATCCAATCGTCATCGGGCGTGCGCAGATCGTTCATGCTGACTGCCTCGTCTGGCTCGAACAGCAGACTGACGGCACTATCCACGCGGTTGTGACGGACCCCCCATATGGTCTCCACGAATACACGCCAGAGCAACAGGCCAAGCTGAGAAACGGGAAGGGCGGGGTCTGGCGTATCCCTCCATCGTATGACGGCCACGAAAGATCGCCTCTCCCAAGGTTCACGACCCTGACGGACGAGCAACTGAGCGAACTGCGCGGCTTCTTCCTCGTGTGGGCGCGACGACTGCTGCCGAAGCTGGTACCTGGGGCGAACGTTGTCATTGCGTCGAATCCGCTCCTGTCATACATAGTCGCGGGGGCGGTGGCCGACGCGGGCCTGGAACGTCGAGGCGAGATCATCCGCCTGGTGATGACCATGCGGGGCGGGGACCGACCTAAGGCCGCCCATGAGGAGTTCCGAGAGGTGAGCGTGATGCCCCGGTCCATGTGGGAGCCATGGCTCATCTTCCGAAGGCCGATCGAAGGGAGGGTCCAGGACAACTTGCGGAGATGGGGAACCGGCGGTTTCCGGCGGCCCTCTACGGATAGGCCGTTCGGCGACGTGCTGCGGTCAGCACCCACGGGACGGAATGAGCGTGCCCTGGCTCCCCATCCCAGCCTCAAACCGCAAGCATTTCTCCGCCAAGTCGTGCGCGCCGTTCTGCCTCTGGGCGCGGGAGTGGTGTTGGACCCGTTCGCCGGCTCCGGTTCAACGCTGGCGGCAGCCGAAGCGGTCGGATACCGCAGCATTGGGATCGAAAAAGACGAACACTACTTCGATATGGCCTGCAAAGCCATTCCGCGACTCGCGCGGTTTCGGCCGAGCGAAAGCGACTAGGCGCGGAGGCGGTAGATCCAGTTCTCCCGAAGCTTCCTGATGCCGTCTTTGTGCAGTGTCGCTGTCCGCGTCCCCAGTTCGCCCCGCGGGTTCCGTCTGAAATCATCGATGGTCACTTTCGCCAGATACACCGCAGTGAAAGCCATCGGTGCCCTGTCGCGGGCCGGCTCCGTCTCCTGGTCGACCTCGTACATGAAAACGCACATCCACTGATTCCTTGCGCCATGGGTATCAACTGCGCCAGTTGATCCCCTCGTTGTCTTGACCTCTATTCCATCCGTCCCAGCCTGCACAGCGTCGCCCGGATACACCCCGCGGACTATTAGATCGGGATGGCCGTTGTGGTAGCGGTTCTCGGTAAGCGTTCGGGAATGCTTGGCGATGCTCGCGGTGACCATATCCGACAAGACGCCAGACATGATCGCAGGACGCAAGATATCATCCAGCCTCTGCAAGCCCTTCTCCATGAGATACCCGTTGACGTCATGGAAGAAGTCGTAGATATCCTGCATGGCCATCGCGAAGTCCGGAAGCCGGAGCTCATATGGCAGGACTGCAGCTTCGTTGAACCGCGTTGCGTCCGCTACCTGACGAGCGATGGGCATTGCTACAGGCCCTCTGGTCTTCCTGTGCGCGGCATCCAGTGGTAGGCGCCAGCACGCCTCGTTCGCTTATGCTGACTGACAGTCCTGCCCGCGCACTGCTCTGGGGGCCCTGGTCCGCTGCTTCGATACTCCAGTGCCGAAGCCGCGAGACTTCCGCGTCCCCGCGCCCCCTACCCCGACTCATCCTCCACCGGGTGGCCGGCGCCGGTGGCGCGCTTGTGAGTCTCCTGCATTTGGACCCCGCCCTCGAACTCGGGACGGTGAGTTTCGGTCTGGGCGCAGCGGATTTTCTCGCCGATCACGTCCCTGAGGAACGTCAGCGCCTCCTGCTGATCTCCGTCCATCAGGATCTGCTGCATCTCGATCAGATCCTCTGCTTGGAGCGTCACAACAGTAGTCTGTGCCTTGATCGCCATGACAGTGACTCCGTGCCGCCGGATTCCGCTCGCGCGGGGACTACACGGGATATTCGCAACGTGAGGGGAACATCCTGGCGTTCTGGTCCTACACCGCGCCCCTGGCACGCGACCGGGAAACCACTTCCCCTAGCCCTCGCGTCGGCTCGTGCCTGCGCTCCTCGATCAGCGCCGCGTCCAGCAAGTCCTCTCGCACACGACGATCGGCGATCAGACGTTCTAGGAACGCCTGTCGTTCCTTCGCGTTCATGGCGATGAAGGCCGTCCAAAACACCTCGGCGGTTGCCTGCGCAGAAGTCATGCCCATCCCCTTTCAGTCTCGCCCGATATTATACCATCACACAAACAGATTCACATTCCCGGACTCGGCCTTGTCCAGGTACATGGCGACGCCTGCATCTTCGTGACTCTGCCATTCGCTACCGCGCGGCGCCGAAGATCTCGTCGAAGAATGCCCGCATTGCCTGCCAGGAGCGCCGGTCGGCCTTCTCGTTGTAGGCGACGCCCTTGGACGGGTCGCTGCCGGATGCGGGGTTGGTGAAGCTGTGGACCGCGCCACCGTATATGCAGAGCTGCCAGTCCACGCCGGCCTTGCGCATCTCGTCCTCGAAGGCGGCCACCTGCGCGGGAGGCACGTGCGGATCGTCCCCGCCGTGCAGGGCCAGCACCTTGCCCTTGATGTTGCGAGCGTCCGCCGGATCGGGGGTGTCCAGGCCTCCGTGGAAGCTGACCACGCCCGCCACGTCGGCGCCGCTGCGAGCCAGTTCCAGCACCGTCGTGCCGCCGAAGCAGTACCCGATGGCGGCGAGCTTGCGGGGATCGACGTGCTCATCCCGGCGCAGCGCCTCCAGCCCCGCCCGGGCGCGTTCCCGAAGCAGCGGCCGGTTGTTCCTGTAGAGAGAGGCCACTTTCGCCGCCTCATCGGGCGTCTGCGGCCTGACGCCTTTTCCGTAGATGTCGGCGGCGAACGCCACATACCCCAGCGCAGCGAGCTGCTCCGCCCGCTTCTGCACGTAGGGGCCGAGGCCGTTCCACTCATGGACGACCAGCACGCCCGGGCGCTTTCCCTCTGCCGCGTCATCGTACGCGAGATAGCCTTCGAGAACCGTCTGGCCGTCCTTGTACTCCACAGTCGCGGTGCGCACTACCGCCTGCGCCATAGATGTGCAGACCAGTGCGACAAGAATCGTCCACAGCGGAATCGTCGTTGTCATGCTGGTTCACCCCTTGTCCCCGCGACTCTATCACGGATCACAAGGGGGTGATGTGCCGCTCGGGTCCACAGACGGATACGCGATGGCGGAAATCGCGCACAAAGCGGACGGGGGCGGGCGTGACCGGAAAGTCCGAGATAGCAGAAAAGCACAATGCTGTCATCCCGAGCGACTCGTCCGTCAGCTGACGGAAAGGGGCGAGTTATGCGAGGGACCAAGACCGACGGAGCCGACCGGAGAGAGGCGACTCCCTCCAGGAACACCTGCACCCAGCTAACTCGGCCACACCCTTCGCTCAGCGCCGCGGTGGCGTTCGCAGCGGGTCCTCGAAGCTGATCAGATCGACCTGCTGCGCGGGCCCGCCCTTGCCGGAGGGCTGGTTCTTCTCCAGGTTCTCCATCCAGGGCACGGTGTAGACTCGGCCGCCGGGATGCACGGCGATGCAATGCGTCATCGTCGGGTAGCGGCCATCTGTGAGTCGAACCACACCATGGTCAGCGAGGGCGCCGGTCCGAAGGGAGTAGGTGACGAGATGCAGCACTTCAGGCACCGCTCTGCCGTCGTCGGCGCGCAGGTCGTAGGTGGCGGTGAGGTAATACAGAGTGTCCTTGTCCGGACCGAAAGTGAGACCGAGATAACCGTACCGGAATGGCTCGAAACGGCCATTCTTGCGAAGCTCATCGGCGGCGATGCGCTCCAGAATCTCCACCTCCTGTGTCACCGGATCGAATGTGAAGAGGAACGCCGATTTGGGGTGGACGGCGACCAACTTCGCCATACGCTCGTGCCACAGGACCTTCCGCCAGTTGTAGCCCTGATGGCCGGGAGTGTGCACTTCCCAGTGCCCGAAGATGTCTCGCTTCAGACTGACGCCGGTGGAGGTCACGGCGTTCGAACGGTAGTCGTAGCGCCTGATGTCACCATCCGAGTTGGTGAAGTAGACGGAGCCGTCCCGCGGGTCCACTCCCAGGCTGCGGCAGAGGCAGAAGTACTGGTCGCCGTCCCCGAACTCCCCGCCTCTGGAGACCGGCCCGAGATCGGTCAGTCGTCGCTCGGCCAGATCGTAGTGGATGAAATGCCCTTTCGGCCACGTCAGGCCGTAGAGCCTTCCCCGCTGCGGGTCGAGGACTATGGTGAGAATGCCCTCTCCCGGCGGCGCCTTCGCCAGTTCGGTGAATCTCCCCGAGCCCATATCGAATGAGGCGAAGTGGCCGCCCGGGTAGGGCTGATATCCGGGCGGCGTCTCTCCCGGCTCCTCCTTGTTGCTGGACGGTTTGTAGTAGCCGTAATGCGTCGCGAAATAGAGCGTGCCCTCGTGCTCATAGTACTGGGAGTGCGACTTGCCCTGCGGTATGGACTTGGCGCCGGCCTCCCCGACGATCTCTCCCAGGTCGCCCAGGAACTCGGGCTCCCCGCCGGTTGCAGGATCGAATCGGTAGACCCGTGCGTGCGTGTCGATATTGTGGGAGCACAAGGTGTAGTAGAGCCGGCCATCGCTGGCGATGGTCAGGGAGTCGAAGTTGGAGTCGCTCATCCGGAAGTGAGATGGATGAAGCGTTGCGGGGATGACTGCGGGGCCGGTCGCACTCTGCGGCATGCGGTTACTCCTCGAATGATGACAGTGACTTGCCGGATTCCTACTCGGGAGTTCTGCGCCTGCGGCCTCGCGCCCTGCGTCTTTACCTCGTCGGGGGCGTACTCTTCCACTTATGCAGACAGAAAACTCGTCAGAAAGCGCGCATTTCCAACACCGTGAAGAGCAAGCAATTTGCTTGCCCTTTCCCAAGACCTCTTGGGAAGGCCTGCAACAACGCCAAAAGCTGGTGATGGCTCCCATGGCCAAGGAGCTCAGCCTATTCGGTGCGACGGCCAGGAGGGAAAGGCATGGTGCCCGTTGATCCGGGACCCAGTGGTTCGGGGCGAAGGCTAGCCTGAGCGACGACTAGCCACGGACAACTGTATAGACTCAACCGAGGGACCGCGGCGTGATCGCCGGGGTCCCTTGTCGCGGATAGCCAGGTGGGCTGCGTCTATAGAGGGACCCTCGGCATTGGAGCCGGGGGTCCTGCGTACTAGGCGCAGCCCGATCGGCCGAGAGAGAGGAGTGGCCCTGGGCTTCGGGG
>JBEKKD010000285.1:0-6033 GCA_050010895.1 Armatimonadota bacterium | reverse complement strand
CTTCTTTGCACTCGTAGCAGTACTGACGCTTGGCCGAGTTCCGAGCCCCGCAATGAGGGCACGCCATCATCTCCATGTGCCCACGCCTCCGAGAACGGCATATCCGGAACGCCGATGCTTCGGCGCCGAAGCTCATCCCGAATCCGCTGCTGTACCGCGGTGCGGCGACTACGAACTCATACTCAGCGCGTCTATCTCCCAGCCTTCACCCTCAGGCCAGATTCGGCGTGTTTTCCAGGATCCGCTGCACCAGCGTCACCAGTTGATCGATCGAAAACGGTTTCGTCAGGTACGATGTAACTCCGGATCGCCAACCGTGCGCAACATCCCGATCCGACGAACGTGCTGTCAACATGATCACCGGGACGTCCGCGTTCTCCTTCGATTCCTGCAGAACCTGCAGCGTCTGGAACCCGTCCATCACCGGCATCATCACGTCCAGAATGATCAGCTCCGGTTTGTCCTGGTCAACCGCCAGCAGGCACTCGGCGCCATTGGTCGCCGTCCGCACCTGCATGTCCATGCCTTCGAGCGCGGTCTTGATCAGTTGTACCGTTGGCGAGTGATCGTCGACGACTAGTACTTTCCGAGCCATTCACCTACCCCCCTTGCCCACCCCGCCTGTGATTACCCCCGTCGCGCGCTGTAAGAGCCAGACAGCACGTCGAAGAAGTATACCATACCGACCATGTCTCTGCTAGCGGCCGTTCGCTGCCCTGTGTGCCATACGGAACGCTTCGCCCGGCGCACATGCCATTCCCCTGCGTTCAATGCCCCGGCGCGTCTATGGTATAGATGCCTCAGAGGACCTACACTAATGGGACGAGGCTGACATGCGAAAACCTGTGAGTGCTCTGCTGCTCTGCCTGACTCTGGCCCTTGCCCTCCACACGGCAGGTTTGGCTCAACAGATGGTGCCTCTCGCCTTCAAGTTCGCTCCGGGCGACAGTGCTCAGTATGACGTGACTATCAGCGGCTCTGCCAGTCTCACCGCGGCGGGCAATCAGGTTACGCCCGTGACGGTCCGCGGCAGCGTCTCATTACTGCAGGCCGTCACCCAGGCGTTTCCCGACGGCAGCGGCCGCATCGAAACCAGGATCCCCTCCGGCGGCTTCTCCATCACCTTTGGTGAGGATCAGGTGAAGCTCATCTACGCCAATAACCAGATCCGTTGGTACGCGAACGGCAAGGAGTCCACGCCCCCGCAGGGCGATCTGAGCAAGATCCCCTTCATCGGAACACCGCTCGTCTACACCATGATGCCCACCGGCCTGGTCAAAGACGTTGCGATCGCTGACCCCAAGCTGATGAACGAGATGACGAAGACGCTTCCGCAGTTCGATTTCGCCGCCATGCAGTCCATGGGCGAGTCCGTTTTCCCCGACAGGCCGGTAGCGGTCGGCGAGACCTGGCGCGACACCAGGACTATCGCCCCCATGGGCCCTCAGTACCCTATCGTTGTGAGCTCGTCCCGCACCCTCGATTCCTATACCGACGCCGGTGGCATCGGCCTCGCCAAGATCGTCGGCTCTCGCGATACCCGCTTCAACGGCATGCCACCAACCTCGCTGCCGGGGCAGAACGTAAGTGTCGCCATTTCCGACATTCGGCACACGCTGAACTCCACTGAATTCTTCAACACTACCAGCGGCCGCCTGATGCGGGGGGACTACGACGTCGTCTTCTCTGCGCAGGTATCCGTGAACGCCGGTGGGCAGCAGAAGGGCGGCGGGATCCAGGCCCGTCTCCGGGTGAACGTTCAATCCCGCTGATCGCGCCGCTCCCATCCCGCCATCCCTGCCGCAGCGAAGGCCTGTCCGCCTGTAGCGGGATCGCGCGGTTCCCCGTCTCCGGCCCGCCGCGGCCATCCCCGAAAAATGCGTCGCGCGATTCCCGCTCGCAAGGAGGAATCCGCGATCTCGCGTCGCAAGAGTCCCAGGCTGGGCGGAATCCCGCCGTTTTCGCTCCGTACGAGTCACCGGCATCACGACGACCGCCAAGGAGAAGCGCGAGATGAAGATCGACCAGATCGCGGCGCAGATCTACACCGTCCGCGAGCACCTCAAGACCCCCGCCGACATCGCCGCCTCGCTCAAGAAGGTCCGGCAGATCGGGTACGAAGCCGTGCAGGCCGTCAGCACTGACGTCGTCAAGCCGGCCGAGTTAGGCAAAATGATCAAGGACGCCGGCCTGGTCGCCTGCTCCGCACACGACGGCGGCATCCTCACCGACGCCAAGGCCGTCGCCGACAAGATGAAGGCTCTCGGCGCGAGCTTCGTCTCGTATCCCTACCCCGGCGTGAAGCTCGAGACGCTCGCCGATGTGCAGTCCCTGGCAAAGGGCCTCAACGAGGCGGGTAAGGTCCTGCATGACAGTGGCATAACCCTCACCTACCACAACCACAGCATCGAGTTCCGCCGCTTCAGCGGCAAGCTCATGCTCGATGTTCTCTACGGCGAGACGGACCCGAAGAACCTTCAGGGCGAGATCGACACCTACTGGGTCCAGCACGGCGGCGGCGACTCCGAGGATTGGTGCCGCAAGCTCAAGGGCCGCCTTCCCTGCCTTCATATGAAGGACTACATGGTCACCAGCGAGAGCAGGCCGACCTTCACCGAAATCGGCAACGGCAACCTCGACTGGAAGAAGATCGTCCCCGCGGCAGAAGCCTCCGGCTGCAAGTGGTACATCGTCGAGCAGGACACCTGCCCCGGCGATCCATTCGATTCCCTCAAGATGAGTTTCGACTACATCAAGGCGAACCTGACCAGCTAACGATTCCCCATGGGCGAAGGGGATGCAAAGGGGGAGGGCTAACACCCTCCCCCTTGGTGTACGCGCAACTTGGCGCATGGCAAGTTGCGCGTAGGCGGACGGCGAGTCGGTAGAGCGTCAGCGATGCCGGCCCACGAGCCGCCGCCTGGCAGTACCGCAGCGGCTCTGACGAAGTCAGAACGCTGCGAGACGGCGGTCTACGAGCTGCGGTCACAGTGTCCTGCGGTGGCTCGCCGAAGGCGAACACCGCAACCGCCGGCACACAGATGGCCGGCCCACGAGCCGCCGCCTGGCAGTACCGCAGCGGCTCTGACGAAGTCAGAACGCTGCAAGCACCATCGGAGCGGCTTGCCGAAGGCAAACGCTCGGAGACCGACAGCGAGTCGCCGTCCGCTGCTGGGCAGGGATCTGCCCCTGCCACTGCTCATAGCCTGAAGGAGCCATCATGTCAAAAACCGTCGTCATCGGCGCAGGAAGCTGGTTCGGAATCTCCCTCTGCGTGGACCTCCTCTCGCACGAGGCCCTGCGCGAGGGTCAGTTCGCGCTCGTCGACATCAACCGAGAGCGTGCCGAGTACGTCGCCACCTATGCCAAGCGCGCCGCGCAGCAGATCGGCTGCAAGATCGACATCTCGTGGACGACCGATCGCCGTGAGGCGCTGCCAGGCGCCGACTTCGTCGTCACCAGTTTCCATATCGGCGGCCCTGCATACAGTGGCAAGCCCTACTACTACGACATCGAGATCCCCAACCGCTACGGCATCTACCAGCAGGTCGGCGACACCATCGGGCCTGGCGGCGTTGCCCGGTTCCTGCGGACGATGCCCGTGTTCTCGGAGATGCTTCGTGATGCCGAGGAACTCGCGCCCCGCGCCTATGTTCTCAACTACGTGAACCCCATGTCGATGCTCACGTGGGCGGCGAACGATGCGCACCGACTCCCCTCTATCGGCCTCTGCCATTCCGTCCAGGGGGGCGCGCGAGAGCTCTCCAAACTCGCAGGCGTGCCGCTCAAGGACTTCCGCTACACCTGCGCGGGCATCAACCATATGGGCTGGTTTGTGGAGTGCAAGACCGCTGCGGGCGACGACCTGTATCCCAAGATCAAAGAAGCGGCGCGATCGGATAAGGAGTTCCTCGCTCGCAACCGCACCCGCTGCGAGTTGATGTTCAACTTCGGCGCCTATCCCGCCGAGGGTCCGTCACACCACAGCGAGTACTATCCCTACTTCCGAAAGAACGAGCAGGCGCAGACGCATTACGGTCTCGGTGGCGCGAAGCAGGTTGACCCCGAGGGCGCCGGGTACCACGACAGGCGCTGGCACAGCGAGGAGATGCAGGCCAAGCTTCGCGGCGACCAGCCTATCGACCTTTCCCCCAGCCACGAGTACGCCTCCCAGATCATGAATTCGATCGTCACCGGCACACCCAGCCGCGTCCACGGGAACGTGAAGAACAACGGCGGCCTGGTCGCGAATCTACCGAAGGACTGCGTCGTCGAGGTCCCCTGCCTCGTTGACGAAAACGGGTGGCACGGCTGTACGGTCGGCACGCTCCCTTCGCAGCTCGCCGCCCTCAACCTCGCGCACATCAACGTTCACCGTCTCGCAGTCGAGGCGTGGAAAGAGCGAAACCGCGAGAAGGCGATCCAGGCGATGCTGCTCGACCCGCTCACCGCCGCCGTCTGCACTATGGACAGCGCTCGGGCGATGGCGAACGAGCTACTGGACAGCCAACCGGAGTTCCTGGGCTACCTGCGCTGATCTCGCGCCGCCTATGCCGGAGTTTGTGCGGAAGCGGTCGCGTCGGGACTGGTCGCGGCCGCCGCCGTCGCCGGCAGCCCCACCGGGTGCCGCGCCACGAAGAGATAGAGCCAGTACACAGCAAGAGACGTGGCGAGGGCACTCAACCAGTTGCCGACGTAGTCGTGCACCACCATCGCTGTGCCGACGGTGGTAGTCCCTTCCAGGGCGGGGCGCATGCTTCCGAGGGCGAGAGAGGGCCACGCACTGCCGGCCGCTTCGACGCCAACCACAGCATGTATGACGCCCATGACCAGCGCTGGAGAGAGCGCCACCAGTAGCGCCTCTCGCCTGCTTCCTCCGCTGGCCACACACATGCGCACTGCAAAGAAGATCGCCAGGAGGAGCAGCCAGCTCGTCGGTAGAGTTGGGGGCAGCCAGAGACTCGACGGGCCCTCACGCCGAATGAGCATATCGATCATATGCTTGCGCCACAGTCCGAACGTAGCCCCGTAGAGGTAGGCCGCCAAGTATGCGCTGTTCGCCACTAATGCAGGAACGACCACGCGCTTGTACACTGGAACCCCCTTCCTATCCCGGCCCAACTTGCGTAGGGCGTTCTCCAGCGGGAGCACCAGTCCTACATGTCCGCCGGCTCTATCAGACCCAATTGTGCGTAGACCGCATCCCGGTACGCGACCGGGCCCATCGGGTCCGCCGCCGCCGCGCGTTCCGCCGCCAGTCTGTAGAACGTCAGTGCTGCGATAGTGGCCTGGAAGGGCTCACTGGGGCTGGCGCCGACAAAGCACCCGATCAGCGAGGTGGCGACGCATCCGCTCCCCACGAACGTCTTCATGCGAGGCGAGCCGCCTATCACCCACTGCTCCCGGTTCGCGTCGACCACCAGATCGCGCTGCCCAGTCACCGCCACAACCGCGCCAGAGGTCGAGGAAAGCGCCCGAGCGGGCCCCTCGACGTCTGCCACCTCGCCGCTCTCGACCCCGCGCACCTCAGCCGTCTCACCCGCAAGGGAAGCGATCTCGCCCGCGTTGCCCTTGACGACCGCGATCAGCACCTCCTCCAGCAATCGCAGGGCCGTCCCTGTGCGGTACGTTGTCGCGCCCACACCGACCGGGTCCAAAATGACCGGGATGCCGCGCTTGTTCGCCTGCCGGCCCGCCAGGAGCATCGCCTCGATCTGCTCGGCGTGCAGTGTGCCGATGTTGAGAACGAGCGCCTGCGCCAGTCCGACCATCTCCTGCACTTCCAGCGGGCTGTTCGCCATCACCGGGAGTGCGCCAACGAAGAGCGTCGCGTTCGCACAGTCACCGACTGTGACGATATTCGTGATGTGGTGCACCAGCGGTTTGCTCGAACGGACGCGCTGGAGGAACTGAGATAGGTCGCTCATTGCCCGGGCCTCCATGAAATGGCCGCGATGCCCGACTGACAGCGATCGGGCCGACCAGCTCCCGCCAGGCCTTCACTACTCCCCCCCCTGCGTAGTACCTGCCGCT
>JBEKKD010000284.1:0-6033 GCA_050010895.1 Armatimonadota bacterium | reverse complement strand
ACTTTCGTTGTTGTGTCTCATGCGACATGGCAGCGGCCTCAGAACAAGTCCCCGTGAATGGCGACGCCATACATCGCCTGGCGCATCAGCCCGGAGCGCTCGCGGTGAGCGTGGCGCATCGCCGAAGAGGCGCGGCGCGCGATGTTCTGCACGCCGGTGAAACCGAAGTGCGGTTGACCGATCTCCGTCGCCAGGTTCACCAGCGGCACACCCGGGAACCGCGCGGGCGTGCCGAAGTAGACCCAGTCCCGGGCATCGCCTATCAGGGCTTCCATCTCGTCCTGGGTCTGCTTCGAGGCCCCATAGCTGCCCATCTCGAACGCGCCCCGCGTCAACACTACCTTCGGGTTCTCGCCGGAGTCGAGCAGGAACTGGATGGCCTCCTTGCGCTCACGCAAGGTGTAGGGATGCATGTTGAAGATCACCGCCTGCATGCCCAACTCGGCCGCCATCCGCGCCAGCGCGATGGCGCGCATGGGGCCGGTCTCGATGAGCGCCCGCCGGCCGGCCAGCAGCCGCTTGGCCTCCTCCAGGTCCGGTGTGACGCGCTCGGTCTCGCGAGCGATCAGCTCCTGCGCCCGGGACAGCAAGCCCAGCGGCTCAGCAATCTTCAGCACCCAGTCCGCCGTTGCGCCTAGACCATAGGGCAGGCCGGACTCGCAGAAAGGCACGCTGAAGCGCTCCTGCATCAGCAGCCCGATGCGCCGGCCCCAGTCAAAGCACCAGGAAGTGTTCACTGCCGCACACGGCGCGCGCTTGATCTCCGCCAGCGTGCAGCCGCCTGCAATCACGCCGTGGAGTTTCGCCCCAAACTGCCCGAGCATGTCCTGCAGCTCCTGGATGTCCTCTCGTACCTCGGTGTACGAAGGCCCGACCCGCGCACCCACCAGGTTGACGCTGTACGGGATCGTCTCCTTCGGCGGCTCCATCAGGTCCACGATCACCCGGAATGCGTCCTCGTGGCCGGATCGGAAGTCACCGCCGAAGCCCTCGGAGCGGATGGTCGCGATCTCTGCCCGCACCTGCCCGCGGAGCTGCTCCGCGATGCCCTCGATATCGTCACCGGTAATCCCCGGGCAGCAGGTGCTCATCACCACGATCAGATCGGGATGGTAACGGCGGTCGGCCTCCACAATGGCGCGGGCGAGCTTGCCTTCCCCGCCGAAGACCACCTGACTCTCGTCCAGGGCGGTGCACAGAGTGGGCTCATAGGGCCGGCCGCGGTATTGGCAGCCCGCCACCCGCGCGCCGCGCAGGGACTGCGCGCAGCCCCGCGGCCCGTGCACGATGGGCACCACGTTATTGATGCCGCTGATGACCGCGGCTGCGGTCTGAAACTTGCACGGCGGCGCGTGAGACGCCTGGAGCTTGGACGCCAGCTCGCCTGCCTCGACCCGGCGCAGGTACTCCGCCAGCGTTCCCTGGAAGACGATGTAGTCGCAGCTATCCATATTCGCGCCGCCCTCTGCGGCCTCCGAAGGAGGCAGCGTCCATGGGCCGATCGACTCCGCGTTTGACCTCAGCCGTCTGTCCGGCAAGACGCGGTGCGCTCTACGGCACCTTCCGCGAACGGCGCTAGCGCCGCGTAGACTGTGAGACTGCGCGGAATGCTCAATGCCAGACCCTAACTATTAGGAGTTGCCCATGCAGGGCCTCTTTCCCTTTCGTGGCAAGGGATAGGGCTGGCCTTGTTGCGTCTCGCAAGCGTCACCACTGCCTGCGCAGAGGGCACCTGACTCGGCACGGTAGGCGCCAACCTGGTGACACCGGCCGCCAAGTCGACGCAGGATACCGGCCGGCGATCTCTCGGCCGCCCCGGCATATGGGGCCGGCTGCGGCAGCCGCCTATCCGAACCACACCTGGTAGCCTGCGACAAGATCGGGGACCGCGGCTCCCACCAATCCCCAGACGACGCCCGCGGTGAAGACGTGGCCGAGGGCGAAGCCGAGGAAACCGGGAACGGCCGCCCTGTACAGCTTCATCCCTCCGTATCGCAGGATCAGCACCTTGCACAGCCATACCAGAAGAAACGGGAACCAGACCAGGTCACCATAGGCGGTAGCCACGGCAAAACCCAGGGGGTGGAATGGCGACCATCCGAGACGCTGTCGCAGCCAGATGAGCGCGCCAGTCGCGACGACGCCCCATCCGGTCGCAGCGATGCGGGTTGGATCGGGCGCGAGAGGCGCCCGGATCGCAGCCATCACTTCTCCGAAGTCCCCCTGCGCCAGGTCACTGCCCCAGATTGCGCCATCGCGCAGGTGCACGGCGCCGTATCGGTAGTAGGGGACGAGGTGGAAGTAATATGCCACGCCGAGGCCGACGACAAGCGCCACCATGACCACGACCGCCATGTGCGAGGGCTTCATGCGGATCTGCTCCGCGGTCTTGAAGCTGTCCACCTGATAGCCGATGAGAGCCGGGAAGTAACCGCGCGACAGGAAAGCCAGCAGCGCGAGCAGAGTGAGCGTCGCTGGGTGGCCCCCCTGCATGAACACTGCTGTCCCCAGGGTGTAGAGCAGGATCTTCTTCTGCATCCAGAAGGGGAAGGCCCAGACCAGGGGCATGCCTGCTTCCGCGCGGATGCGCGCGCACACGAGCGCCACCAGGCCGAGGACGGCCAGGTAGGCGATGGCCGCCCAGGCGGGCAGTCCCGCCATAGTGCAGAACAGAAGCACGAGCACAGCGCTTACTGCCAGGCCCACCAGCGCCCACCGAAGAGGGAAAGGCGCGCCCGCGTCACTGGGGCTTCGGGCGCGGCCGATCATCTCAGCAAGAGCGTGTTTGATAGTGCCGCGTGCCGACCACAGCAGTCCGAGCCCCAGGAGGATGAACGCGCCGATGCTCTGCTCCTGCGGGTACGGCACGTCGGCAGTCGCGTAGCCATACGACGCGATCAGCAGGGCTTCGAGTTTGTAGACGAGGAAGAAGAACCAGATCGAGAAGCTGATCTCGGTGGAGACCAGGAAGCCGAAGCCGATAAGAAGCGGGGTGAAGTAGATGGGGAGGGGAAATACGGAACTCCAGGGCAGTCCCGGAGAGGCCGGTCCGACGTAGCCGTACCAGGCCAGGCCGGGCAGTGACGGGTAGAGCGCGTGCAGGATGTTGGTGAAGTTGAAGAAGAAGGTCAGGCTGAACCCGACCCACATCACGGGGTTGAGGAAGAACGGACGCCGAGTCGCCCGGCCCACCGCTGGACTCGTCATCTCCAGTCCGAGCTCGACGATAGGGAAGCTGAGGCGTTCCTCATCAATCCACCGCCTTCGTACCAGCGCCACCATACACAGCATAGCGGCCCAGAATGCTGCAAAGAATCCGCTCCAGGCCAGAAGGGGAACCAGCCACGCACCCCATGGGACTGGGCCCGATCCCATGTACAGGCTATCTACAATCTCGGGGTCGTGCGGCACCATCCAGTTGGGGATCCACCGTTGGAGCGAGGCCAGGTCGTTCTCCGGCCTGGCGTAGTAGAAGGGATAGGTCACGGAGGCCAGCCAGTACCGGATCACCCCGACCCCTGCCATCGAGATGGCAATCCCCACGAAGGTGTAGATCGCGAGGGTCTCTGCCCGGCTCAGTTGCGCCCTCCGCCGGATTGCACGCAGGAGTGGGTTGACGGCCAGCAGGAGCATCAGCGCGCCCAGGGCGGGAATAGCGGGCACTGCCTCAGATATCTGGGTTGAGATCACCACGATCTCGGCCTGCCTAACCCAGACGCCACACGCGATGGTGAGCACGACCGCAACCAGGAGGGCTCGCCAGGTCAGCCCCTCCGAAGCCTCCTTCGCAGTCTGCGTGGCGCGTGTTCGTCCAGGACCAGTCGCGGTCATCGCCTCTCTGTGCTCGCCGGGCGATCCGTCCGGAGGGTGCTCTGGCGATACGCGGCGCGGATGTCCAGCAGGATGAGACAGCGTGCGATTGTCGCTCGGCACGGAACGCCTGTCAAGGCGTGGATGGGCGCAGTCAGGACCACCGTTTTTGGGGATGGTCTGCCACCATTGTCACCCCGAGGGAGGCGCTGCCCTCTGGGAAACGGCGGCCGTGGGGGTCTCGGCTGGATTCGCAAGGCGAGATTGCCACGCCAGCGGTTGCGTTGCCGCGCGCACGATGCGGTGTTCCGCGCCTGCACGGCGGCCGGGAGCAGCAGGCGCGGGTTCTCCTATTCAGGTTGTTGCTGCTTCCCGTCCGAGCGGCTCCGCGAGGAACCGGATCAGACAGTCCACGTCCATCTCGTGCCCCTTGCCTGCTGACACGTGCAGGGAGATCCTCTCCTCGGCGCCGAATGCCCGATAGATGGCCCGCAGCTCCTCGGACGAGCCAGGAACGCTCTCGTTGTAAGAGGCTGAGTAGTTTTCCGGCCCGGGGATATCGAGCTCACCATAGTGGAGGGCGATTGGACGCGGAGCATTGAGGCCGGCGATGTCGCTGCGGTCCACCCAGGCAAGGATTCCAGGAATGGCGTGTGCCGGTGCGTTGTAACAGCGAGTGAAGATCCACGAGAATGACCCCAGCGTTCCGCTCGCGAAGATCCTCCCGACGCGCTCGCTGAAGACAGGGTAGGTTAGCGCCAGATCTCCGCCGTAGGAAATGCCCGCGACATCGATCTGCCGGATGGTCCTATGCACGACGAGCCATTGCTCCCAGCGCAACAGGTCGTCGACCGTTTCGCCAAGCAGCGACTTCCCATGAAGCAGGCCATCTGTCACTAAGGAATAGGCCATGGGCTTCCCTCAATCCCAGTAGTCGAGGCGCATCCCCTCGACCCCCGCCGCCAGGTTCCTGAGGCTGCCGAACCCCCGAAGTTCCGGGCACAGCACGAGATGACCATGCCGTGCCAGTTCCAGAGCGAATGCGTGGTGGTAGTCATCCCCACTCCGACCACGGGGCCGACCTCACCATGCCCGTGCATGGCCATGACGGCGCGAACGTGGCCGGTAGCATCCGCCGGCGCGAGGAGATAGGCGGGGATCCAGAGGTTTTCATCGACGTGCATCACCAGCGCTGAGACCGTCACCGCGCCGACTGTCGTCCGTCGCAGTTCGCGGACCGGGCCCGAGGTCACTGTGCCAATCCCGAGCAGCTCCGCCAGCTTCGCCTTGCAGGCCGATCGCCACTGCGGCGGGGCCAACTCGGACCGCCCAAACGACAGCGCCCGCACCCCAGCTCCGTGAGTGAAACGCAGCTGCAGTTCGTGCTGACCCACTACGGACGTTCGCCCAACAAAGTAACATTGGGCGAACGTCTTCTTTCAGATATTCGCTGGTCTTCTGATGACTTTCGCCCTTACTTCTTTGGGCGAAAGTCATTAGAAACGTCGGTTCCATCCTCAACCTCTTGCACGATGCAGTGTGATCGGGTCCAGCCACATCCCAGAGATGTCCCGACCGCCTATCCAACTGATTATCGCTGGCCGGAGGGACGTGCGTCAACTGCCCACTCGTGCGCGGGGCCGGTCCCGCGCAGCTTGGTCGCCCGGTCTCATTCTTGGCTCCGGTGAGGGAATAGACCCGAAAACAGAAGCTCGTAACTATCGGACGAGGTCGGAGATCTCGATGACAGCACGTTCTCCTGGAGGCGGCAGGGATCGGACACCCCGTCCGCTGTGCGCCCGATGGCCGCCGGCACCACCTCGCACGTCGTCGCTCTGCACACCGCGCTCTGTATTCCGCCTGTTCCCGCATCGGCTCGGTTCGCTCTCTGAGGCCGACTCCGCGTCTGATGATTCCCCTTGTATGGTAGGCGGGATGCAGTAACTGGGAGTGTGCGGGGAGAGAGCCGTAAGCCACATCCCCCCTCTGCCTCGCGCCCACCACATACTGGTCCACGAGGGAGATCCCGCCGTCGCGACGAAGAGCGCGGGGCAGGAGAAGAGCGCATGTTCTTCCATCGAGCGGGTGTTGTGGGCGGAGGGCAAAGGGATCGCCCAGTGGCCGCATGGCTGTGGGCAGCGGCGGCGCTGGTGACTGCTGTTGCCGCGTGGGGAGAGCCGGCGCCCGCGCGCCACGGCAGCGAGGAGGCCGCGATGACAAAGA